>NZ_JBQHQF010000005.1:0-104300 GCF_052067635.1 Collinsella sp. HCP3S3_E5
GAGTATCGCCTTGGCCATCCTGGCGGCGTCGTTCCTGTCGTTCTTGGAGGCCGAGTCGGCGGCCGACCTGGGGATCTTCGAGACCGCGGCGACGACGCACTCGACGCCGAGCCCGGCGAGCTCCCTTTGCGGGGCGAAGCCGAGGTAGCCGCTCTCGTAGGCCGCGAGCGACGGCCCGGGGAACCCATCCATCCACCCGGCGATCTCGCCCCAGGGGTTGCCGGGGAACCTCCTCGTCACGGCCTCGCCGGTGTCCGCGTCGAGGGCGCAGACGGTGGTCGACCTCAGGTGGACGTCCATCCCGAACGCGGTAGAATACTTTGGCATGGGAGCCTCCCAACCTCGTTGCGGCGCGGCTGCGCCTATGGCACTTCAACATCATTGTCGCAGCCCCGACCCGCGGTCACGAGCGGGGGCTCCTATCTTTTTAGTGCCCTCGGATTGGGTCATAGTGTCTGACTTCGCCAAAACATTGGCGTTGCCGTGGTTCAACCTGCCAAAAAGGGACAGGTTTATTTTGGCAGGTTTTATCTGGGCAAACGTTGTTGGTGCAATGGGGACTGTTTTATATGCACCAAGTTGGTGCAAAGTTGCCTGGCCCCTTTGCACCAATCAAAACGTTGCGGTGAGTGTTTTTTGGCAGCTGGTTTACTTGCTCGCGAACAGCCAGATTAGGACGATCACGAGGATTACGGTGACAATGCAGACGATTGCGCCGGTGAATTTAACGCGTGAGTCACGGGTGCGCTCGCGCACGTCGTTCTCGGCGGCTTCGAGCTGAGCCACTTCGCGCTCGGTTTCGGCACGCTCGTCCTTATCGCGAGCCAGGGAGCCCGCGAGCGATTCGGTGATCTCGGGGTGGTTGTGCACCTCGGTCGCCTGCTCGATGATCGACTGCGCATGCGCGACGTCCGCCTGGGCATTGGCGATAGCCTGCTCTTGCTCTTGACGCGCTTTGTCCTCGGTGACGATCTTCTCGCGTAATTCGCGCTGGCGCGTTGCAGCGGCCGCCTTTGCGGTCTGCAGCTCGTCGCGCGCGGCATCGGCCTCGGCCGTCACGGCCTGATGGGCGCGCTTGGCGTCGGCGATGGGGGCTTGCGCCTGCTCGACGGCGTGCTCGGCGGCTGCGAGCGAGTGCTCAAGATCGGCGGTGATGCGCGGGACATCTTCCTCGGCTTTACGCAGGGCATCAGCCGTGTCGGAGATCTGCATCGAAAGCTCGCTGGTGCGCACCGTATAGTTGGCAGGATTTGCCGAGGGATTGCGCTGCAGCTCGGCATACTCGTGACGCAGCGTCTCGAGCTGGGCGCGCGTGGCGTTGACGGTTTGTTGTGCGGCCGCAATGCCGGCGTCGCGCTCGGCCTGTACCTTGTCGCGGATGCGCTTGGAATCCTCGAGACGTCGTACGAGGCGGTTACCGGTCTCGCGCGAGCTGGCTTCGCGCGCTTCGACGGCATCGAGTGCGGCTTTGAGACGCCGCTCGGTGGCGTCGTCCTCTTCTTTTATTTGTTCGAGCTGCGCTTTGAGCTCTGTTGTCTTGGCGGCATGGGTATCGCGGCCGATTTCTGCCGCCGCAGCGGTCTTTTGAGCCGTGGCGATTGCCTGGCGCTGGTCGGCGACAATCTGGTCGTAACGCCCTGCGATATCCTGGCGCGTCTCGAGCTCCTCGCCTTGATCGGCGATGCGCTGATCAAGTTCGGCCAGGTGGGCACGAGCGTCCGCGAGCGCCTTCTTTGCGGCGTTCATCTCGCGCATGGCAGAGGCGCCCTGGGCGATAAAAGTGCCTACGGCGTTTGCTGTATTTGAGACGGCGGTTCCCAGATCGCGGCTGGCTGCAGGGGCGTGTGGAGCGGTCGGGTGACCGGCGTCGGCCGTACCCGCATCGGGCGCCTGCGACGTGGCGATATTGCCGGTGCCACCCTCGATCACGGAAAATCCGGCAGTGTGCGGGTCAACTGCATCTGCGCCAATTGTAGGGTGCTCGAGCTGTAAGAACGAAGGTACGGTGCTGCCTTGGTCGGCAACGGGGGTCTCGCCAGGCACGAAGGTCGATGCGGCCTCGGCGGCCTTCTCTTCTTCGGCGTCCACATCGGCGTCGGCCACGGCGTCTTTCATCGCTTTGACGGCATCCATCATGGAGTCCATGACGGCATCGAGCTCTTCTTCCGAAGATATCTCGATGGGGCCTGCCGCCTGTGGCGCGGGGTCCGCGTCGGGCTCGGCGTCGTTCGACTCCGGTTGCTCGCCTTCGTCATGCTCGACAGTATCGCCTGTGTCTGTTGCCTTATCCGCACCGGCGTGCGCATCTTCGGCGGATGCATCGACGGAAGCGGCGACGCAGGTAGGAGTGCTGCAGTCGTCGACGGCGTCTGCGGAATCATCAATATGCTGCTGAGTCTGGGGGTCCAGCTCGTCTGTCATAGGCATGTGCTCCTCATCGTTGATTGTCACCCTATGATAAAGTCTCGCGCCGGCATCCCGCGCGCCGCAGCAAAGTTTCAAAACGTGTTCGATGGCTCGCTTGGATAGCAAAAATTTGGCCGCTCTATTCAGTTTGCGCTTGACATTTCCTTCTCCGAAAGACGTTATGCCGTTCACCTGCCGCGGTCTTTATAATGGTTTGCGTATGAACCGCAACCAAGGAGTTCCAGTTTATGGACCAGAGCCTATTTAAATTCGACCTGATCGCCGAGGATCCGACGACGCATGCGCGTGCCGGCGTGCTGCACACTCCGCACGGCGACATCGAGACGCCGATCTTTATGCCCGTGGGCACCAAGGCAAACGTCAAGGGCATCCCTACCGAGACCGTCAAGCAGCTCGGCGCCCAGATCGTGCTCGCCAATACCTATCACCTGTCCATGCGCCCCGGCGAGGACACCATCGCCGAGTTGGGTGGCCTGCACAAGTTTATGAACTGGCATGGCCCCATCCTCACTGATTCCGGCGGTTTCCAGGTGTTCAGCCACAACGACGCCGTCAAGCTCACCGACGAGGGCGTGCGCTTTATCGTCAACGACTACGACGGCCGCCACGTGTTCTGGACGCCCGAGGACAACATGGAAATCGCCATGAAGCTCGGCTCCGACATCTGCATGCAGCTCGACCAGTGCCCGGGCTATCCCGCCACGCGCGCCTACGTTGAGCGCGCCGTTGAGCTGTCGAGCATGTGGGCCGAGCGCTGCTATAAAGCTCATACCCGCGACGACCAGGCGCTCTTTGGCATCGTTCAGGGTGGCATGCATCTGGACCTGCGCCTGCGTTCGCTGCGCCATCTGGAGGAGTGCGGTGACTTCCCCGGTTACGGCATTGGCGGCTACTCGGTGGGCGAGGACCACGAGACCATGTTTGAGACGCTGGCACCGCTCGCGAGCGAGTACATGCCCAAACATAAGCCGCGCTACCTGATGGGCGTCGGCAACCCGACGACGCTCGTGCGTGGTGTAGGCGTGGGCATCGACATGTTCGACTGCGTGCTGCCGACGCGCACCGGCCGCATGGGGACGGCGTTTTCGAGCGAGGGTCGCCTTAACTTCCGCAATGCCCGCTTTGCGCACGACGACGGCCCCATCGATCCCACCTGTACCTGCCCGGTGTGCACGGGCGGTTACAGCCGTGCGCTCATTCGCCACATGGTCACGCAGAAGGAGATGCTCGGCGGCATTTTGCTTTCGATGCACAACATCTACTACCTGCTCAACCTTATGCAGCGTGCCCGCCAGGCCATTATCGAGGGCCACTACGGTGCGTTCGTGAGCGACTGGATGAACAGCCCCGCGGCAGTGGATTACTAAGAGCTGCGGGTGCGCTTACGGGGGCGCTCGCGCGGTGTCGAGGCTACGTGCCAATCGACCGTGCGTAGCCGGCGCCGGGCATCGCATGCGTCGGCATCGGTTGCACGACCTCTGACCGATGCCTTGCAAGCGCTTGATGCATCGTGGGTACCATACCGAATGGTTGATGTTCGGGCGGGTGTTTGACGCATGGCGTCGACCCCGCCCGTTTCTATTTTCGATAGGAGTATCCCATGATTAAGAATGAGAACGTCGAGGGCGAGCCGGCTTACGACGAGACGTACCGACGCGGCCCCGTGGTTATGCGCGGCCCTATGATTCCTAAGGACAACACCTACGCCAACCTGCTGGCGCCCGAGGACTCGACTGACTGGTTGCACGCCGACCCGTGGCGTGTGCTGCGCATTCAGGCCGAGTTTGTCGATGGCTTCGGCGCGCTTGCCGAGCTCGGGCCCGCGGTGACCATCTTCGGCAGTGCCCGCACGCCCAAGACCGATCCGCTCTACAAGGCGGCGCGCACGGTCGGCCGCAAGATCGCGCAGCGCGGCGTGGCGGTTATCACCGGCGGTGGTCCTGGCATTATGGAGGCGGCCAACAGGGGAGCGGCGAGCGCCAACGGCAAGTCGGTCGGCTTGGGTATTGAGCTTCCGCACGAGCATGGGCTCAACAAATACGTGAACCTCGGCATGGACTTCCGTTACTTCTTTGTGCGCAAGACCATGTTTGTCAAATACAGCTCGGGCGCCATCGTGTTTCCCGGTGGTTTTGGTACGCTCGACGAGATGTTTGAGGTGCTCACGCTGGTGCAGACGCACAAGGTCAAGCGCATGCCGCTTGTTTTGGTGGGCAGCGAATACTGGCAGGGCCTATTCGACTGGCTCAACGGCCCGGTGATGGATGCCGGCATGATCAGCCCACTCGATCCAGACCTCGTCCACATCACCGATGACCTCAACGAGGCCGTCGATATTGTCCTGAGCGGGCTGATGTAGGGTAGGTAAAATGGGACGGGGCTAAAAAGACTGGTCTGAAACGTTTGATATCAGTCTTTTTGGCCCCGTCCCAAATGAACTGCTTCCAAGTTGCGGTGGAATAGGGATTGATTTGCGGTTGATAAGCCAAAAACAGTCCCTATTCCACCGCAAGTGGTAAAGGTGCCCCTAGTGGATGGGCTGGTAGCGGGGACAGTAGCTGATGGCGATGGCGTCGACGCCTACGTGGGTGGCGATGGTGCAGCCGATGGGGCCGGTGCCGGCGTCTACGTAGTTCTGGCCTGCGAGCGCTTGGTTGACGAGCTCCTGCTCCTCGGCGGCGCCGGTCGTGAGCACACGTACGCTGGAGCCCGGGTGCTCGGCCAAAAATGCGAGGCAATCTGCCATGGTGTTGGTGACGATGCGCTTGGCGCCACGACCCTTTTTGATCGCCTTGATCTCGCCCGATTTCCACTCCGGCGAAACGGCCAGGCGAATATTGAGCATCTGCGTGAGCTGGCCGGCGAGCTTGGGCGCGCGGCCGTTCTTAACGAGGTTCTCGAGCGTGCGGGGAATCAGCAGCAGATGGGCGTCGGGCAGCGTCGTGCGGATCTGCGCTTCGGTCTCGTCCAGGCTGCGGCCGTCCTCACGCATGGCCAGCGCGTACTCCACCAGCAGGCCCTCGGCACCCGAGCCGGTGCGCGAATCGACGCAGCGCACGTCGAGCTCGTGCGCTTCGGCCGTCAGGCTGGCGTTGGCATAGGAGGCGGACCACTCACTGCACAGCGAGATAAAAATGGCGCCATCGTGGCCGTCGGCGCGCACGCGGTCAAAGAGTGCCTTGAACTCGCCGGCGCTTGGCTGCGAGGTGTGCGGCAGCTGCCCGGATCCGGCCATGCGGGCGACGTATTCCTCGGCGGTAATCTGCACCTGGTCGAGCAGGTCTTCGCCTTCGATAATCACATGAAGCGGAATCACGTAAATGCCGAGCTCTTGGGCGCGGGCGGGGGAGATGTCCGACGTGGAGTCGGTTATGATGGCAAAAGACATAATTGCACCTTTCGTTGGGGCGCTTGCGCGCCGCCTTCTGAGAGCAAAGTGCGACAAGTATAGTAGAGTCGCTCCACATTGCTAGGTTCAATTGTTGAATAGTCAACAGGTTGAAGTTTCGGTGTGGAAATCGTCAACTGGGGGGAAGAGGGATGTCGATGGAGGCGCTGGAGATATGCAAGCGGCCGGTCGTGCTGTTTGATTTTGACGGCACGGTGGCCGATACGGGCCGGGCGGTGATGACCTCGACGCGTAAAGCGCTGGCTGCGCGCGGGTTTTCTGAGGCGCAGATGGGTGACCTGCGCCGCATGATCGGGCCTCCGTTGTGGAAGAGCTTCCACGACTTCTACGGCTTCTCGCGCGAGGAGTCGCTTGTGGTGGCCGACGAGTACCGTGCCTTTTTTGATGAGCTGGGACCGGAAGAGTACCCCGTGTTCGATGGAATTCCCGAACTGCTCGATGGCCTGGCCGCCCAGGGGCATCACTTGGCCGTGGCGACGTCGCGCATGGAGGCAAAGTGCATCGACATGGTGGGCGAGCTGGGGCTTTCGCAGTTTGAGGCGGTGGTCGGTATGAATCCGCCGCAGGGGCGCGAGACCAAGGCCGATTCGGTTCGCGATGCCCTGGCGGCGCTCGGCGCGACGGCGGACGATGCCGTGATGATCGGCGACCGCTTTAACGATGTGGAGGGCGCGCACGCAATGGGCGTGCCGTGCATTGGCATCTATTCGGGCGCGGCGGTGCCGGGCGAGCACGAGGCGGCGGGCGCCGATGCAGCGGTGCACTCGGTGGCCGAGCTTGCTAAACTTTTCGCCATCTAATGACGTTATGCGAGGGGCGGGTGTGGCCGTCGCTCATTGGTAAGGAGGTCGTCCATGAATCAGGTGGAGCAGAGCGTTACCGAGTATGTCGACGAGATCTGGGAAGATGTCGTTGCCGATATCGAGCAGCTGGTGAGCTATCCGTCCGTGGCCGTTGCTGCCCATGCGGAGCCTGGTGCGCCGTTTGGCCGCCCGGTCCGTGATGCGCTCGATTGTGCGCTCGGCATTGCGCAAAAGCTCGGCTACCAGACGAGCGACGACGAGGGCTATGTGGGCATCGCCGACATTCCCGGCCGCGGCGATAAGCAGCTTGCGACCATCTGCCATGTGGATGTGGTGCCCGCCGGTCCCGGTTGGAACACCGACCCGTTTGCGATGGAGCGCCGCGAGGGCTGGCTGCTCGGTCGTGGCGTGATCGACGACAAGGGCCCGGCCGTGTTGTCGCTCTACGCCGGTGCCTACCTGATCAAGCACGGCATTGTGCCGCGCTATACCTTCCGCGCGCTACTGGGCTGCGATGAGGAAGTGGGCATGTCCGACGTTCACCATTATCTGGAGAACCACGCAGACCCCGACTTTTTGTTTACGCCCGATGCCGAGTTCCCGGTCTGCAATGCCGAGAAGGGCCAGTTTGGGGCGACGTTTGTGAGCTCCAAGATCGACGACGGGCGCATCGTATCGTGGAGCGGTGCCGAGGCGAGCAACGCCATTCCGTCGCAGTCTATCTGCGAGCTCGCAATTGCCGCCGATGAGCTGCCGGCGCCCGTTGAGAACGCCGACCGCCTGGAGATCACGGCGCTCGATAACGGGCATGCGCAGATTTTCGCCCACGGTATTGGCGGTCACGCTTCGATGCCCGAGGGAACGATCAATGCCGTCGGCCTCATCGTGGCGTATCTGCGCGAGGCCGAGGACGCGTTTGGTGCACGCGACGAGTGCCTGCTGACGCCCGCCGAGCACGAGTTTGTCAAGTTTCTGACCTTTGCACATGCGGATGCCTATGGCCACGGCCTGGGTATCGACGCGACGAGCCCGGCGTTTGGCCCGCTCACGTGCAACCCCGGTGTTATCCGTGTGATGGATGGCCATATTGAGCAGGTCATCGACGTACGTTTCCCCGACAGCACGAGCGCCGATACCATCTGCGAGCAGCTCGAGCCGCTCGTGGGCCGCTTTGGCGTGACGTGCCGTGTGGGTCGTGCAAAGGTACCGTTCTCGGTGTCCGCCGACGATCCGGCCGTGAAGGCGCTTATTGATACCTATAACGAGTTTACGGGCAAGCATGCCGAGCCCTTTGCCATGGGCGGCGGCACGTACGCGCGCAACTTTGCCCGCGCCGTGTCGTTTGGCCCCGAGGAAACCGGCCTGGAGCTGCCCGCATGGGGCGGCCAGATGCACGGCCCCAACGAGTGCGCCAACGAGGAACAGCTCAAGCAGGCGCTCAAGATCTATATTGTTGCGATCCTCCGTTTGAATGAATTAGAGCTTTAAGGTTACGCGGTTTCCTAATCTAAGTTGCGATGGAATAGTTCCTAGAATGGGCCATTTGATGGCCAAGCAGGAACTATTTCACCGCAACTTTGTTTTTATTGGTGTAAAAGGCGGGCCATGCTTGGGGGCGGGTTTGTTATTCGTTTGTAAAGCCGAGTCGCGCTCGCGGTAAGGGTCTATCAAATGCCCGTAAGAATCCGCAGTTGGCGCGGGCACCGCCCGATCGAGGCCGTATCTTTCCAAACAGCAAAGCGGGCAGGGTGCCCGCGAGTCGCATGTATGAAAGGAAGATTATGCTCGATCAGGCTTATTCTCGTCGTCAGTTCCTCGGCCTCGCTGGTGGTCTTGCCAGCTTCGTGGGCCTCGGCCTCGTTGGCTGCGGCGGCGCAGGCGCTTCCAACGCCGCCGACAAGGGCAGCGCCGCTGCCGAGTCCGTCTCCGGCGAGGTGACCTACGACGGCGCCTCCTCGTTCCAGGCTCTCGTCGAGGCCGCTGCCGAGAAGTTCATGGACGCCAACCCGGACGTCTCCGTCTCTGGCTCGGGCAACGGTTCGGGCAAGGGCCTGACCGCTGTTGCCGCCGGTACCGTCACCATCGGTAACTCCGACGTCTTCGCCGAGACCAAGCTCGAGGCCGACCAGGTCAAGAACCTCGTCGACCACGAGGTCGCCGTCGTGGGCATGGGCCCCGTCGTCTCCAAGAGCGTGAAGGTCGACGACTTGTCCCTCGAGCAGCTCAAGGGCATCTTCTCCGGCCAGATCACCAACTGGAAGGAGGTCGGCGGCGACGACGCCACCATCGTCGTTCTCAACCGCAAGGCCGGCTCCGGCACCCGCGCCACCTTCGAGGCCGCCGTCTTTGGTGACGAGGTCGTCGACTTTAAGGGCGACGCCGAGCTCGACAAGTCCGGCGACGTCCAGACTCAGATGGCCAGCACCGACAACGCCATCTCCTACCTCGACTTCTCGCACTTCGACGACTCCAAGTTCAACGCCATCAAGGTTGAGGGCGTGGAGCCCAAGAGCGCAAACGTCACTGACGACTCCTTTAAGATCTGGGCGACCGAGCACATGTACTGCGCAAAGGACGCCGACGATGCCACCAAGGCCTTCTTGGAGTTCATGCTTTCCGACGACGTCCAGGGCAAACTTGTCGAGGAGCAGGGCTTTATCCCTGTCTCTGCCATGAAGGTCGTCAAGGACGCCAGCGGCAAGGTCTCCGCTAAATAAGTAATCGCCCCGGAAAGGTTTGCAATGGCAAAACAGCTGCCAAAGCGCGACCTTGAGAACGTGGGCCTGGGCGTCACGGGCGCGTGCGTAGCGCTCGTGACGCTTGTCGTTGCCGCGCTCATCTTTATGGTCGCCCAAAAGGGCCTCTCGGCTTTTCTCAAGGACGGCGTTTCGGTCGTCGAGTTCTTTACCGGCACCAAGTGGGACCTGGCCAACACGGCCAAAAACGGCCTGCCCTATACCGGCGCCCTGCCCCTGATCGTCACCTCGTTTGCGGTCATGGTGCTCTCCACGCTTATCGCGCTGCCCATCGCCATCGGTTCTGCCATCTTTGCGGTCGAGATTAGCCCTAAGTTTGGCTCCAAGGTGTTTCAGCCGCTTATTGAGCTTTTGACCGGCATTCCCTCGGTCGTCTTTGGTCTGGTCGGCTTTCACGTGGTCGTCGGTCTTATGAAGAGCGTTTTCCACGTGAGCACGGGCCTGGGCATCTTGCCCGGCGCCATTGTGCTGGCCGTCATGATCTTGCCGACGATGACCACCCTTTCGGTCGATGGCCTGCGTGCCGTGCCCGATAGCTACCGTCAGGGTTCGCTCGCGCTGGGCTACACCCGCTGGCAGACCATCTGGCACGTGGTACTCAAATCCGCCATGCCGTCGCTCATGACCGCGGTCATCCTTGGCATGACCCGCGCCTTTGGCGAGACGCTCGCCGTGCGCATGGTTATCGGCGGTATCGAGGCCATGCCGACGTCGCTGCTGTCGCCGGCGTCCACCATCACCACCACGCTCACCACGTCCATGGCGGTCTATGCCGAGGGCTCGGCCCAAGACGACGTCCTGTGGGCGCTCGGTCTGCTGCTGATGGGCATGAGCCTCATCTTTATCCTGATCATCCACCTTATCGGCCGCAAGGGGGCGAAGGCTCGTGGCTAGCACGCGCATTCATATCGACGAGGCGAGACTCAGGCGCGTCCAAAAGCAGGACCGCATCGCCACGGGCGTGCTGACGGCAATCGTCGCCATCGTCATGCTCATCGTCGTCTCCATGGTGGCCTATATTCTGCTCGAGGGCATCTCGACGCTGTTCCAGTCGGGATTTCTCACGCAGCCCGCGCGCGCCAACGGAACCGAGGGCGGCGTGCTCTACCAGCTGTTCGACTCGTTCTATCTGCTGCTGATCACCCTAGGTATCTCGGTGCCCATCAGCTTGGGCGGCGCGGTCTTCCTGGTTGAGTACGCGCCGGACGGCCCCATCCGCGACATCGCCTCCACCGCCATCGAGACGCTGTCCTCGCTGCCTTCCATCGTCGTCGGCATGTTCGGCTTTCTGGTCTTCTCGGTGCAGCTGGGCTGGAAGTACTCCATCATCTCCGGCGCCGTCGCGCTCACCATGTTCAACATCCCCATCCTGGTGCGCGTGATCCAGCAGGCGCTCGAGGACGTGCCGCAGGCCCAGCGCGATGCGTGCCTGGCCATGGGCCTCACCCGCTGGGAGGCCACGCTGCACATCCTGATCCCCGAGGCCATGCCCGCCATCGTGACCGGTATCGTGCTTTCGGCCGGCCGCGTGTTTGGCGAGGCCGCGGCGCTGCTCTTTACCTCGGGCATGAGCTCGCCGGTTCGCCTGAACTTCTTGAGCTTTAACCTGTCGAGTCCCACTTGCGCCTGGAACGTGTTCCGCCCCGGTGAGTCGCTCGCCGTGCACATCTATAAGATCTACGGCGAGGGCAGCCCCGAGGCCCAGCAGATTGTTTGGGGCACCGCGGCACTGCTGATGATCTGCGTGCTGCTGTTTAACGTAGTCGCCCGTATCGTGGGCAAGCAACTGGCAAGGAGGATGACGGCCGAATGAGCGAGATAAATGAAACGCCCGCAACCGAGGTGGCCGCGTCCGAGACCCAGGACTTTTTGTCGAGCGTGGGGGAGAGCGAGAAGCGCGTGCGCGTAAGCGGCAAAGCCGTGAGCGACGAGGTCGTGCTTTCCACCAAGGACGTCAACGTGTACTATGGCGACCACCATGCGCTGCACGATACGTCGCTCGACTTTCACAAGGGCGAGATCACGGCGCTCATCGGGCCTTCGGGCTGCGGTAAGTCGACCTTTTTGCGCAGCCTCAACCTTATGAATCGCGAGATTCGCGGCTGCCGCGTGGAGGGCGAGATCAACTACCGCGGGCGCAACGTGAACACCAAGACCGAGAACACCTACGAGCTGCGTCGCTCCATTGGCATGGTGTTTCAGCAGCCCAACCCTTTCCGCAAGTCCATTCGCGACAACATCACGTTTGCGCCCAAACGCCACGGCATTACTGACCGCGACGAGCTCGATCGCATGGTAGAGGAAAGCCTGCGCGGCGCGGCGCTGTGGGACGAGGTCAAGGACAAGCTCGACAAGAGCGCCTACGCGCTTTCGGGCGGCCAGCAGCAACGCCTGTGCATTGCGCGCACGCTGGCGCTCAATCCCGATGTGATTCTGTTTGACGAGCCCTGCTCGGCGCTCGACCCCATCTCGACGCTGGCAATCGAGGACCTGATGTCATCGATTGTTGCCGACCGCGCCATCGTCATCGTGACGCACAACATGGAGCAGGCGTCGCGCGTGTCCAACCGCACGGCGTTTTTCTACATGGGCGATATGGTCGAGTACGACGAGACCGACGAGATTTTCCAACGGCCCAAGGATAAGCGGCTGAATGATTACCTCACCGGCATGTTCTCCTAGTCCGGGACATGCTTGAGGCCCGCGGCGGCCATGGTTGCCGCGGGACTGATTGGAGAGGCGGGTCATCTCTTGCGGGAGATAGCCCGCCTTTTTGTGTCGTGTGCGGCCGTCGACCTACCAAAAAGGGACAGGTTTATTTTGGCAGGTTTAACGTTTTACCACGGAGTGCCCTTGGACTGCTCTGACGTTTGACCAGATAAAACCTGCCAAAATAAACCTGTCCCTTTTTGGTAGGTTTTGGGGCGGGGCTCGCTGCTATCATGGACAACGTTGAATTTCTACGAAGGAGCAGGGCATATGGCGATTCTTTTGGGATGCGATTCCGTCAGCCTAGAGTTTCCCACCAAGCATATTTTCGATAGCGTGACGCTCGGCGTGGACGAGGGTGACCGCATTGGCATCGTCGGTAAAAACGGCGACGGCAAGTCGACGCTGCTGAGTGTGCTCGCCGGCACACTGGAGCCCGACGACGGCCGCGTGACGCATCGCCGCGACACGACGATTGGTTTGCTCGGCCAAAAGGACAACCTGGTCGATACCGACACCGTGCATCATGCCGTCGTCGGCGACACGCCCGAGTACGAATGGGCCTCGAGCCCGCGTACGCGCCAGATTCTGGCTGGCCTTATTAGCGATGTGCCCTGGGAGGGCACGGTGGGCGAGCTTTCGGGCGGTCAGCGCCGCCGCGTGGACCTCGCGCGCCTGCTGATCGGCGACTACGACGTGCTCATGCTCGACGAGCCCACCAACCATCTGGACATGCGCACCATCAACTGGCTCGCGCGTCACTTAAAGGCCCGCTGGCAGCGCGGTCAGGGCGCGATGCTCGTGGTCACGCACGACCGCTGGTTCTTGGACGAGGTCTGCACCAGCATGTGGGAGGTCCACGACGGCCAGGTCGACCCCTTCGAGGGCGGCTACTCGGCCTACATCCTTCAGCGCGTAGAGCGCGACCGCATGGCCGCCGTTACCGAGGAGCGCCGTCGCAACATGGCGCGCAAGGAGCTCGCGTGGCTGAGCCGCGGCGCACAGGCGCGCTCCACCAAGCCCAAGTTTCGTGTGGAGGCCGCTCGCGAGCTCATCGCCGACGTACCGCCCGTGCGCGACGAGCTGGAGCTCAAGCGCCTCGCCGTGAGCCGCCTGGGCAAGCAGGTTATCGACGTGGTCGACGTGGACGCCGGCTATGCCGATACCGACGGCGCGCCCAAGCAAGTGCTCTCCGACGTGACCTGGCTCATTGGTGCGGGCGACCGCTATGGTCTTTTGGGCGAGAACGGCGCCGGCAAGTCCACACTGCTCGATGTGATTCAGGGCAAGATCGCGCCCCTGCGCGGCCGCGTGAAGATTGGCCAGACGGTGCGCTTTGGCGTGCTGTCGCAGCAGCTCGAGGAGCTCGAGCCCTACATGGGCGACACGATCCGCGAGGTGCTCAGCAACTACAAGAAGTACTACGTTATCGATGGCAAGGAGACCTCGCCCGAGAAGCTCTGCGAGCGTCTGGGCTTTACGACGCAGCAGCTCTGGAGTCGTATCGGCGATCTTTCGGGCGGACAGCGCCGTCGCCTGTCGCTGCTGCTGACGATCCTGGACGAGCCCAATGTGCTCATCCTGGACGAGCCCGGCAACGACCTGGATACCGACATGCTGGCGATTGTCGAGGACCTGCTCGATGGTTGGCCCGGCACGTTGATTCTGGTAACGCATGACCGCTTTTTGATGGAGCGCGTGACCGACCAGCAGTGGGCGCTGCTCGACGGCCACCTGACGCACATGCCCGGCGGCGTCGACCAGTACCTGCGCCTGTGCAACGCCACCGCCGAGGGCGAGCCCGTGGGTGCGCCGAGCGCCAAGACCGGCACGTTTGACACCGGTGCCGCGGCAGCTGCGGCCGAAAAGCCCAAGGCGAGCGGTCAGCCCAATGGCCTTTCCAACGCCGAGCGCCAGAAGCTCCGCCGCGAGGTGAGCTCGCTCGAGCGCAAGATGGAGACGCAGCGCGCTCGCGTGGAGGAGGCCGAGGCCGCGATGGCTCAGGTCGACCCCACCAACTACACGGCGCTGGGCGAGCAGCAGGCAAAGATCGACGAGGCTCACGCCGCTATGGACGAGCTGGAGATGGCGTGGCTCGAGGCGAGCGAGAAGCTCGAGGGCGAGGAGTAGACGAGGATGATCAAAGCCGCGTTTTTCGATATCGACGGCACGCTACTGAGCTTTAAGACGCACCGGATTCCGGCGTCGGCGCAGCAAGTGCTCGACAGCTTTCACGAGCAGGGGATTACGTGCGTGATCGCCACGGGTCGCCCGACCTACCAGATGCCCGATTGGCTGTTCGACTTGGGTTGGGATGCGTACATTACGCTTTCGGGCCAGCACTGCTTTGATGCCGAGGGCGTCTACCGCAGCTGTCCGATTGATCCGGAGGACGTTGCGGTGATTGTGGACCAGGTGGCCGAGGGGCGCTACGACTCGCTGTGCATGCAGGGCGAGAACTCGTTTGTGAACCGCCTGTCCGAGCGCGTGGTGACGGCCGGTAACAACGCGGGAATCGTCTACCACGAGGAGCCGTTTGAGCATGCCTTCGATGCGCCGGTTTACCAGTTTTGCGCCTTTGTGGATCCTGCCGACGAGCATATCGTGACCGATGCCGTGTCGCATTCGCTCACCACGCGCTGGTGCGACCTGTTCTGCGACATTATTCCGGCCAACGGCGGTAAAGACCTGGGCGTGGCGGCGACGCTGGAGCGCCTGGGCATCGACGCGAGCGAGGCGATCGCCTTTGGCGATGGCGAGAACGACCTGTCGATGTTTGCCTCCGTGGGTACGAGCGTGGCCATGGGCAACGCGCAAGACACGGTAAAGGCTGCGGCGAGCTACGTGACGACCGCCGTGGACGACGACGGAATTTACAACGCCGTAAAGCACTTTGGGCTGCTATAGCTGCGGCTCGGCACTTGGGGACGTTCCTTTTCTGCCGGCAGTTGGGGACGCCCCTTGCGCGTTGTGTGCCGCGTCGCCCGGCCGGACAGCCACGCATGCTACAGGTTCTTGACACCCATCGCGCGCATGGCGTTCAGGATGGCGATGATCGCCACGCCCACGTCGCCGAACACGGCGAGCCACATGTTGGCAATGCCAAGCGCCGCGAGCACCAGAATCAGCAACTTAATGCCCAGTGCAAAGATGATGTTCTGCCGAACAATCGTCATGGTCTTGCGAGCCACGCGGATCGCGCGGGAAATGTTGGACGGCTTGTCGTCCATGAGTACAACGTCGGCGGCCTCAATCGCGGCGTCGGAGCCCATGGCGCCCATGGCAATGCCCACATCGGCACGGGTGAGCACGGGCGCATCGTTGATACCGTCGCCCACAAAGGCGAGCTTGCCCTTGCCCGATTCGGTCGTCAGCAATGCCTCGACGCGCTCGACCTTGTCACCTGGCAGAAGCTGCGCGTGGAACTCATCGACTCCCAGCTGATTGGCCACGGCGGCGGCCACTTCCTCGCGGTCTCCCGTGAGCATGACGGTGCGCTTGACGCCGGCGGCGTGCAGCTCGCGAATCGTTTGCTCGGCATCGGCCTTGACGGTGTCGGCAATTACGATGTGACCGGCATAGACGTCATCGACCAGCACATGGAGGATAGTGCCGACGACCTCACAGTCCGGTGTTTCAACGCCGGACGCGGCGAGCATCTTGGCGTTGCCGACGACGACGTGCCTGCCGTCGATGTTCGCCGTCACGCCATGGCCCGCGTCGTTGGCGGATTCGCATACACGCTTGGGGTCGAGTTGACCCTGGAAGGCGGCGCGCACCGACTGCGCGATGGGGTGGTCGGAGAACGACTCGGCGAGGGCTGCGACTTCAAGCAGCGATTGCTCGGTATAGCCGCCCTCGGGGTGCACCGCGACGACCGAGAACGTGCCGTTGGTGAGCGTGCCGGTTTTGTCGAAGACGACGGTATCCACATCGGCGAGCGCCTCGAGGTAGTTGGAGCCCTTGATGAGAACTCCCAGCTTGGACGCGCCGCCGATGCCGCCAAAGAAGCTCAGTGGCACGCTAATTACGAGTGCGCACGGGCAGCTGACGACGAGGAAGGTCAGGCCGCGTAGGATCCAATCGGACCAAGCACCGGTCACCAGGCCGCCGCCGAGCGCGAGCACCGCTGCCGCGCCGGTGACGGCGGGCGTGTAGACGCGGGCGAACCGTGTGATGAAGTTTTCGGTGCGTGCTTTCTTTTCGCTGGCATTCTCCACGAGCTCCAGGACGCGCGCGACGGTGGACTCGCCAAAGGGTTTGGTGGTGCGCACGCGGATAAGACCCGTCATGTTGATGCAGCCGCTGATGATATCGTCGCCGGTCTTGGCGGTACGGGGGACTGACTCGCCGGTGAGGGCGGCGGTGTCGAGCTGGGTTACGCCCTCGACGATAACGCCGTCGATGGGCACGCGCTCGCCGGGCTTGATGACAATGACGGTGCCGACGGCGATGTCATCGGGAAAGACCTGCTCGAGCGTGCCGTCAGCCTGCTCAACGTTGGCGTAATCGGGCGCGATGTCCATCATGGCGCTGATCGATTTGCGGCTCTTGCCCACGGCGTATGCCTGGAACAGCTCGCCGACCTGGTAGAACAGCATAACGGCGGCGCCTTCGGCCATGTGCGGGTCGGTATCGGGGAAGAGCACCGTCGCAAACGCGCCGATGGTCGCGACGGCCATGAGAAAGCTCTCGTCGAACGCCTTGCCGCGGCGGATGTTATTGAATGCCTTTTGCAGTACGTCGTATCCGGCAATCAAAAACGGCACGAGGAACAGCACAAAGCTGGCGTAGATGTTGCCTGGGGTGCCGAATGCGGCGGTGAGGGCGCCGAGCTCATCGAGGGCGTACACCACGACAAAAATACCCAGCGCTACCAGGATGCGGTTGCGTTTATGCTCGAGTGACTCTTTTTTCTTGCGCTTCTTCTTTTTCTTCTTGGGGTCGGCGGTTGCCATGACTCGTATCCTTCCATTTGAATGTATGAACACTCGCTCATGTAATTTCGCGAGCAAAGGCCGCGGCAAGCGCGGCCTTGCGTATCAGCGTATGCGCAGGCTAGAGAATGATCTCGCAGTCCGGCTCAGCGTCGGCGGTGAACTCCACGACGCGATCAAGGACCTCGTCGAACTCAGCGTCGTCGGCCTCAAGCGTCAGCTTCTGGGTCATAAAGTTGACCGAAACGGATTTGACGCCCTCGAGCTTGGCGAGTTCGTCCTGAAGCTTACGCGCGCAGTTGGCGCAGTCGATCTCGTCGAGCTTGAACTGCTTTTTCATGATGGGTTCCTTTCCCTGTATTTGCGGCTTGGGTGCAGACCGCGCTGGTACCGTGGTTGGTCGCTATTCGCAGATGTGGCTCATGCCTTGGTTAAGCATGGTGTAGACATGATCGTCGGCGAGCGAGTAGAGGATATTGCGCCCGTCGCGCCGGAATTTAACCAGGTGCGACTGTTTGAGCGTGCGCAGCTGGTGCGACACCGCGGACTGCGAGGTCGCAGTCGCCTCGGCGATGTCTGCCACGCAGAGTTCGCGGCCCATGAGAGCGTAGAGGATCTTGATACGCGTGGTGTCGCTGAAAACCTTGAACAAGTCGGCAAGGTCGTACAGCAGCTCCTCGTCGGGAAGGTCCTCGGGCGAGCAAGTGGTGGGGATGTCGGGCACGATGGCGGTGTCGATGTCGGTCCTTATTTCATCGGCGTGTTCGCTCATTGCAATATCCTTTCATATGAACATGTGCTCATATAACTTACTTCCGAGTATATGAGCGCATGTTCATATGTCAATATAATTTGCAAAATTTTTTGCTGTCGATTGGCCCCAGAGGCGGCTAAGGGCATTGGTTGGTGCTGATAAGGCCGCCGATGCCAACGTGGGTACCCTAGCGACGTGCAAAAAGGGGAGTTTTCAGCATCGACGAGGGGTTATTTATTGCATGATACGGCGTCGTTTGCCGCCACAGGGCTTTACTGGAGTGCAAATGGCAATAGATATTCCCCAGCTGTTGCCTAACTTACATCGAAAACAGCGGCTTCGGTGCAAAATGGGGCAATTCGGCCGCCCTCGGATACTCGGCTCTGCTGAAAACTCCCGTTTTTGCACGTCGCCGGGGTACCCACCCTGTCAGTCCGCCTCTGTTCTGGCCCCGTACACCCTGCCTTCGGGTGTGGAGGTGCTTGTTTGGGCGAACTCCGGGCAATCCAGCTCGATGACTTGCATGTCGTCGATGGCCGGGACATTGTTGATCGTCGGGTCGTCCAGCGAGATGCCCTCGAGCACTGCGCGCTCGAGCTCAAGTGCATTACCCTGCGCTGCGTCTTGACGGAGGAGCTCCTCAATACGCTTCTTTTCCTCGATAAATCTCCTGAGCACAAATTGTCGCAGCTCTTCTTGCTTGGTTGCGAAATCTTTGGGCAGGCGCGATGGGCGAATGCCCTCCTTTCGCTGGATTGCCTCCATAACCCTGGCGAAGGCGCTGGCGTGCATAAAGGAATAGCGACTGACGGTAATGATTCCGTAGCCCATGGACGCCAGCGCGTTCTTGCGCTCTTCGTCAATGGCGCGGTCTTCTTCGGCATCGTGCTGAAATCCGTTGTATTCGATGTCGGTTCGGGACCGCGTGAGATATGCATCCATATAGAACTTTTCGCGCCGCGTGAGATTCTTTGCAGCAGCTGTGACCTTTACTTCGTAGTCGGTCTCGATCTCGCTAATGCCAAGACCGCCCTCGCGCCTGGGTAGCGTGAGCATCATGACAAACGCCGTTTCCATCGGCGATCGGCATCCGTCCCGCACGCATTGGATGGCTTTTCGGGCAAGTTCGAGGCCCTTGCAGTCGATGAGGGAGTTAAAGAAATGTTTAAGGCTCGAAGTCGAGGTGAGCGCGAAGCGCTCGGTATAGGATGTCGAGGCATCGTGCCCAAGGGAATAGGCGCCACACAGTTCGAAGTAGTACTCCACAAGTTCTCGAAAGGGAAGATAGGTTGCGGCCTGAAGCGCACAGAGTTCGACGCCGACAATATAGATGTCGTCGGCAAGCTTGATAAAGCGCGAGCCCGCGAATCGCTTGGATGATACGTGGCACTTGCAGCCCGTCATGCTGCGCACGTTTGCGCGCTCGAACACCGTTGTATCGAGCGGGGCATCGTTATCCAGAGCGACGTTGTGCCTGGCGAGCCAGTCGGCGGCAGAGTCGAGCAGCTCCTTGCTGGGGCGCGCCCCGTAGATCTTGGCAGGGCTGCAGGGCTCGGTGCCAATTGCGGATACCGAGTATGCGGCTTGGTAGACCGCTTTTGCCGTGTTATGTGAAAGTACGATACTCATACAGATAGCATGGCAGACCAGGCGGCGGGGTTCGCAATGAACGCCAAGGCAAAATGTCGCGGCATAACAAAAGCTGTCCAAGCGCTTGACGTCAATGATGGAGAAAGATGATATTTGGAGCATTGTCGCAGCTCGCTGGCTACGCAGACCTCCACAACTGATGCTGATCAGCATCGTTTTGATGCAAAGGCGGCGTCAACAAAAATGTGCAATTTGGCTTGAACATGCGCAGATGAAGTTCTTGGTTATGCGGCGGCTAGACATCGGGGACTGGAGGGCCGCGTTGTACGGCGCGAAAAACAGGCCGATATCCGCTTGGACATCGGCCCGTATTGCGTCGCTTGAGAGGGGCGCCTCGGCGTGTCGCTTTTGCGCGGGGCGCTATGGTCCGGCAAGTATTGCTCGCGAATGGCGCCTCTGCTTGGCAATCTACTTGGCAAACAGGTTCTTGAGGTTGAACTCGGCCTGCACCGTGCGGAGCATGAGGTCGGTGTCGTCGAGGCCCAGGTGCTGCTCGTTGGCGTCGGGCGCGAGGGTGCCGCGACGGCGTGCCCAGTTCTCGAGCGCGGCGGGCGCGGATTCGCGGGGGAGCGAGCGCACGTCGGCGTCCAGGCTGCGGCAGATCTGGCGCGAGTCGATGACGATAATCTTGCCGGCTCGGCGCGCCTCGGCATAGCCGTCCAGATGGATCTTGAACCAGCTGTCCTCAAAGGCGGCGTTGTGCGCCATGTACGGGTATTTCTTCATGAGCTTGAGCAGCTGCTTTTGCAGCTCCTTGTTCTCGCGGAAGGGCGTTTTGCCGTCGATGTCGTCCCAGGTGATGTGATGGATATTCGACAGCGGCACATCTTCGCCGCGGTAGATATCGGGCAGGCCGCAGTAGTGTGCCTCGGCGTCGTGCGGGATGGCGTCGCTGGTGAGCTCCATGATCTCCCAGCCCACGTTGATGATGTAGCCGCGCTCGGGTGCGCGGCCGGTGGTCTCGATGTCGATGCCGAGCACCGTGCCCTGGATGGGCTTGCGGGCGTACGCCACGCCGAGCGCATCGCGGTCGCCGCGGATCTCGCGCATGACGGACGCGGCGGTGCGCTTTTGCATCTTGCCGATGGCGGCGCAGGTATCGGCGTCGGACAGGCCGCGCGAAAGCGTCGCGGGCGTCACGTTGCGCAGGCGCGCCTCGCCAATCTGGTCGCATAGGTCGCGGTTGCGGTCGGCCAGGTCGCGCACGGTGGCAAAGTCGAAGCCAGGGTCGCCCTCGGCGGTAAAGTACTCGGTCTCGAGCACCTTGAGGGCCTCTTCGCCTTTTTGACGCTCGGATTCCATGGCGGCGTGATCGCCATAGATGAACATGGGGATAAACGGCTGGCGCTCGTATTCGAGTGCTTGCGAAACGTTCATATACTGCTCCTTGGACGGGCCGCGTCGTGCAGCTCGGGGTCATTGAGATGTGGCGAGATGATAGTTTACCACAGGCAACTATTGGCATCACGCCTAGGACAACTACAATACCCTAGTTGACCGCTAGGACTTTTACAATGCTGCCGAAAGACACGAAAGGTTCCATCCGCCATGGATTTGCTGATTGATATTTTGCTCGACGCCGGCAAGGACACGCTCTCGCTGGTGCCGTTCTTGTTGGTGACATATCTGGCCCTCGAGACGTTAGAGCATGTGGCGGGCGATCGCGTCAACGGCGCCATCAAGCGTGCCGGCGCCGCTGGCCCCGTGGTTGGCTCGTTGCTGGGCATGGTGCCGCAGTGTGGCTTTTCGGCGATGGCGGCAACGCTGTACGCCGGTCGCGTCGTGACGTTGGGCACCTTGGTGGCGGTGTTCCTCTCGACCTCCGACGAGATGCTGCCACTGCTACTTGCCGAGCAGGTTCCCGTGCAGACTATGGCGATGCTTTTGGCTTCGAAGGCGCTGATCGCGCTGGTCACGGGCTTTATCGTGGATGCCGCCATTCGCGGCCTGCGTCGCAACGCCCGTGCTCATGCGGCGATCCGCCGTACCGTGTTGGGAACCGCTGCCAATCCGGCGCACGTTAACTGCGCACATGACGATCACAGCGGCGGTGACATCATCGACGAGGTGGCCGAGGCGGGCGTGAGCGCCGACCACATCCATGAGCTGTGCGAGCGCGATCATTGCGGTTGTGATGAAGACGAGGACGAGCGTGACCACGGACATGGCCACGACCACGGACACGAGGGCGAGCACGAACACCACCACGGTCACTCCCACTCACACAAAGGCGCGCCTTTCCTGTCGATTATCCGCAGCGCGATTTCGCACACCGTGCAGGTTTCGGTATTCATTTTCCTGGTGACGCTGATTCTGGTCGCCGTGCTCGAGACCTTTGGCGAGTCCGCGATCGAGCAGTTCCTGCGCGGCAACGAGACGCTCGCCGTCCTGGGTTCGGCGCTTGTCGGCCTCATTCCCAACTGCTCGGCGAGCGTGGCCATTACGCAGCTGTATCTGGAAGGCGCGCTGCAGCTGGCACCGATGCTCGCCGGTACACTCATTTCTGCCGGCGTGGGTTACCTGGTGCTGTTCCGCACCAACCGCAGCGCCCGCGAAAACGCCGTGTTCCTGGTCATGATGTACGTCATCGGCGCCGGCTGGGGCCTTATCCTTTCCGCTTTTGGCCTCTAAGTAGATGTTTGAGGTATCCCGTAAAAACTGGGGCATGCCTCAAACATCTACCGCCATGACCGGCGTTGGATGCGCGCCAATCGCCAAAACAAAAAGGTAGATTTTTAGGCATGTCCCAAAAATCTACCTTGGTTAGCGCAGCAGGTCGGTGAGGTTGCGCTTAAAGCGGGCGCGGTCTTCGCTGGTGAAGGCTGCCGGTCCACGGGTGCGACCGCCGGCGCGGCGCACCTTCTTTTCTTCGTGACGAATAAACAGCTGCATATCGATGGTGGCTTTGTCGTACACGCGCCCGCGCACGCCGATGGCGGCGGCATCGCGACCGAGCACCATGCTGGCCAGGCCAATGTCCTGTGTCACGACCACGTCGCCCGCCTGCAGACGCTCGATAATGGCAAAGTCGGCGCTATCGGCGCCTACGCTCACGTCGAGCGTTGTGACCCAAAAGCCACGTCGCGCGTGCTCGGCATCGCGCGGGTCGTCACGGCGAATGTGCCGCTCCAGGTTTTGCGTGCTGTTGCCGGCGACAACCACGGCAACACCCGCCCGTCGCGCGCAGTCGATCGACTCACGCGTGACCGGGCAGGCGTCGGCATCAATAAACAGCGTTCGCGGCATCTAGTGCACCAGCTTGCCAAAGCGGATAGCGCGAATAACCAGCGTCACGCCAAACACCAGGAGTGCAGCGCCGGTAAAGATGACGAGCATCTTTGCCGACCACAGCGGATAGATGAACACGAACACGCCGGCGATGATGGAGAGCGCGCCGCTCAGGATGGCGAGGGCGCGGTTGGAAGAAAGCTCGGACTCCAGAATCGACATGATGCCCTCGACAATCCAGCCAAAGCCGGCCACGACCACCACAAGCGTGCTGAGCGTCGCGGTCGAAAGCGCCTGGTTGCGCAGGATCACCACGCCGCCCAAGATGATGAGCAGGTTGGCGAGGATGCTCGTGACGCGCCAGCCGGCGGGCAGCAGCGGCTCAAAAATGGCGGTGAACAGCCTGACGCCAGCCGTGATCACAAAGTAGAAGCCCAGTACGGTCGTCAAAAAGACGAGGGTCTTAGCGGGTGCAAACAGCAGCGCGATGCCGGCGATGAGCGCGATGACACCCGTGGCGGCGTAGATCCAGCGCACGGCTTTAATCGCCTTGCCTGCCATGCTTTTCTCGTCAAATCCAAACAGACTCGATTGCTGGTCGTCATTCTTAAAGATGCCCATGAGGCCTCCTTTCCGTGCGGCGTAAGCCGCGATCGTTACAACCAGTATCGCCTAAAGGCGCTGGCGTATGGGCCGGGGAGGGCGAAACGTAACCCAAAGGCCCCGATTTGTTTCCGTTGTTCCCCACGTCGCGATTTTCTATTCAACAGGTGTAGAACATTGCAGCTCTGTTCGTTATTGCCTGCGTTTTAGGTTAGATTTTCCTAAGAACAATTGGCTTTTTGGGGGTCCCTATGAACGAAGCAGTTCCCGTGGTGCCGTCGAGCGTCGAGTCGATGGCAAAGCAGGGTTGCGAAAAGCTTGGCCTGGATGCGTTTGATGCGCTGGTCCGTCGCGCCCGCACATGCCGCCGTTTTGACGAGTCCATGCGCGTGCCGCGCGAGTTTTTGCTCGAGCTGGCAGAGCTGGCGCACCTGGCTCCCTGTGGCGCCAATGCTCAGCGCTTGCGTTTTCATGTGGTGAGCGGTGCCGAGGACTGCGCTCGCGTGTTTGACGAGCTTGCATGGGCCGGGGCGCTCAAGGACTGGCCGGGTCCTGCCGAGGGCGAGCGTCCGACCGGCTACATTGCAATTCTTGCCGAGCGCACCGTTCCCGGCAAACCCGCCGCGCCTATCACCGAGGTCGACACGGGCATCGCGGCTCAGACGATGATGCTCGCCGCGCGCAGCGCAACGCCCGAGGTGGCGGCTTGCATGTTCAAGGCCTTTACGCCCCGCGCGATCGATGTGATGGGGCTCGATAACGACAAGTACGAGCTCAAGCTGATCATGGCTTTTGGCGTGCCGGCCGAGACCCAGGTTATCGACGCGATCGATTCCAACCCCGACGGTTCTATTAATTACTGGCGCGACGAGGCGCAGGTGCATCACGTGCCCAAGCGTCCGCTTGCCGACGTGCTGGTGTAGTTGCGTCGTTGCGGCGCGATCCGGCGGCAAACCACCACAAAGGTGCCTGTCCCCTTTGTGGTGGTGCGAGGGGAGGGCGTGTGTCCGATCTGTATTTGGTTCGGCATGGGCAGACCGAGCTTAACGTGCAGAACATTCTGCAGGGCTGGCAAGACTCGCCGCTCACGGAGCGCGGGCGCGAGCAGGCACTGGCGACGCGCGCGGCGTTTGAGGCGCGCGGCATCTCCTTTGACCACGCGTATACGTCTCCGTTGGGTCGGGCGCGCCACACGGCCGAGCTGATCGTTGGCGAGGATCTTCCCATAGAGCCGGTCGATGATTTGCGCGAGTGGCGCCTGGGCACGCTGGAGGGCACATCAAATCGCGATATGCCGCCGCAGCCCTGGGGCGATTATCCGGTGGCCTTTGATGGCGAGTCGGAAGGCGAGCTTCGGGCGCGCATGGTCGCGGCGCTGTCCCGTATTATGGCCCGACCGCAGCACGATCGTGTGCTTGCGGTCTCTCATGGCTCTGCCTGCCAGGAGTTTCTTAGATGCGTGACCGGCGGGGGAGAGCAGCCCGACAACGGTGCCGTGCTTCATTTTGGCTATTGCGACGGGGCGTTTTCGCTCCTTGATTGGTAACGAACGAAAGGACCCCTATGAACAAAGATTTGTATCTGGTCCGTCATGGACAGACAATATTCAACCTTAAACGCATTATTCAGGGATGGAGCGATTCTCCGCTCACGCAGTTGGGCTGCGAGCAGGCGGCGCGTGCCGGTATGTTCTTGCGTGCGCGTGGCGTTGAGCCCGATCACGCCTACACCTCGACGCTGCACCGCACCGAGCAGACTATCGCCAGCCTGTGGCCGGGCCTTGCCTACGAGCGTCTGGATGGCCTGCGCGAGTGGTTCTTTGGCGACTTTGAGGCCGAGCGCGTGATGCTGATGCCCGAGCGTCCGTGGCGTGACTTTTATCGTCAGTTTGGCGGGGAGGGCCAGATGCAGGTACGTGAGCGCATGGTGACGACGTTGACCGATCTTATGCGACGCCCGGACCATTCGTGCGTGCTCGCGGTGAGCCATGCCTCGGCCATCAAGGAGTTTTTGGACCACTCTAGGGGAGCGGCGGCCGACGAGCGCGAGCGCGTGCCGGGCAACTGCTCGGTTCTGCATTTTGCGTTTGACGATGCAACCGATACGTTTGAACTGGTCGAAGTCTTTACGCAGGAGGATTACGCGCGTGAGCTGGGGCTAGAGCCACTCGTGGCGGCAGCGGGCCCGCGGCGTGGGTAGCGCGGGTGCGGCGATGCGGATCGCCGACATAATTGCTCGATGCGAAGGGGGCGGGGATGCATGCGCATGCATCCCCACCCCTTGCTTGTTGAGCCGCCGAGTCTTTGTGCTGGGCGTTTAGGCCCCGTTAGAACCGTGCGATCTGGTGAGTGAGCAGACCCGTCGGAACCTGCGGTGCGCCGCTGGCAACCTGCGCGGCGGGGAACAGCACGGCCACGGTAAAGTTGAACGGCTCTTTGCCCGTGTAGGTGCCGGCTGCGTGGGCCTCGTCTGCCAGGAGCTGCGCCGCCCCTGCCAGCGCGGCAGCGTAGGCGGGGTCGTCGGCCAGTGCCGGCTCCGGTGCCTGATCGAGCATGGCTCGGATGGCGGCAACGGCGTCCTCGCGCTTGACCTCCCACACGCGATGCGTAATGCCGGTGGGGTCGGTGACGGCATAGAGCGACGCGCCCTCTTTGGCGGCGCCCAGGATGATATCCATGACGGGCGAGGCTTCGTAGGCGAGCGACACGGGGCGCGGCTGCACCTTGAGCTCGGCGATCGCGCGCGCGGCGGCGAGTGCGTCGACGCTCTCGGCGGCAGCCTCGTCGTTACCCGTCAGCACGTTAACCGGGCAGATCGCCACAACGCCCGTCACGCGCCCTGGCTCTCCGGAGCATTCGTACACGTAATACGCCGCACCTGGATCCTTGAGTATGAGCCCATCGGCAATCGCGGCGCGCAGGGCTTCGTTGTCACTCAGAATGCTGTCCATCGCAGGCAGCGCTTCGAGCACGCGATCCTGAGCCGGACGGATGCAGGGAAACGGAAGAGCTTTCATGGACAGTCCTAACGCGCGAGTCGGTTTGTTCGCGGCTTATTATGCCCCAACTTGGCTATTCGCGCCCCAGAGCGTGTTGTCGGCGAGCGCGATCAGCACCCGCTGGCAGCGAACGATATCGGCGTGGGGCACATATTCGTTGGGCTTATGGGCGAGCGCGAGCGAGCCTGGGCCATAGCTCATGCAGTTGCGGTTACCTGTCTTGCCGGCAATGACGGCAGTGTCGGTGTAGCCGGTAAAGAAGCCGACGGTCGTGTCCGCGCCTGTCACGTCATCGGCGGCACGCTTGAGCGCGGCTAGAAGGGGAGAGACCGGATCGCGCTCGATGGCGGGGCGGTCGCCTGTCACGGTATAGCTTCCATGGCAACCGGGGACTGCGGCTTCGGCGCCGGCGATGGCCTGCTCTACCATGCGCGTCGCGGCGGCCGTATCGGTCGGCGGCGTCAGGCGCATATCGACCCAGACCTTGGCGCGGTCGGGCACGACATAGGGGCGATAGCCGCCCTCGATCTGTCCAAACGTGATGGTCGAAGCCCCCAGCTCATCATGCACGGGCAGCGCCGCGAACGCGCGACGAAGCGAGCATACGACTTCGGCCATGGCGGCGACGGCATCCGCGCCCTTCCAGGGCTGGCTCGCATGCGCCGTGACGCCGGTCATCTCGATCTCGAACCACGTGCGACCCTTGTGCGCCACCTGAATCTGTCCGTCGGTGGGCTCGGTGTCCAGCACCCATTCGCGCGAGCCGACCCAGCCGGCATCGATGGCGGCCTCGGAGCCGCGCATAAAGTCCTCTTCGTCGACCGAGAAAATAAGCGAGAAGCCGCGGTGGGGCAGCTCACCATCCGCCGCCACGCGCTCGAGCGTATGGACCAGTGCGGCAATGGCGCAGGCCAGACCGCCCTTCATGTCGCAGGCGCCCCGGCCATGGAGTTTGTCGTCTCGCACGGTCGCCCCGAGTGGCGGTGTGTCCGCGTTCCAGCCATCTCCTAGGGTGACGGTATCCATATGGCAGATGTAGACGAGTCGCGCCTCGTCGCTCACACCCGGCACGGTGACCATAAGGTTGCGGCGCCCGGGGAGTACTTCGAGCTCTGCAACCTGCACGGCATCGAGCGCAGGACTATCAAGCTGCGCCAGCTGCTGTTCAATGAGCCTCTTAATGAAGTGTTCGATCTCTCCTTCGTAGGCGCCCGGGTCCGAGCTATCAATCTTCACGAGCTCCTGCGTAAGCCGCCAGGCAAAGTTCTCATCAACCATATGCAACCTCACAATCAGTTTGTTTCCAAAACCGATTGTAAGCCACCTGGAAGATTCGCGACGTGTGCGTAGCAGTATTAACCGTTCACAGGCCGAGCCATCGCGTTTGGCGTCCGGGCAGGCTCACAAACGACGCAATGGGTACGTATCCTTCATGGATGACATGCTGTGCGACATATCTGCCTTTCGGTATCACCGGATACCTCCGCAGGTCTTGGCAATAATGCCGGACCTGCCCGATTCTGCGGACGATCCGCGCAGGGAGCATCTTTGTGAGCACCCGCTCGTCAAGCATTTCCTGGGCACTCCGCTACACGTGTTGGCGCAGGGCCTCTGCGGGCGCAAGGGCGGCCGCATTGTCAGGCATGTTTGGAACGGGGAGAGGCCGTTTGGCTCCGTGCGGCAGACAGAGTTTGGCCTCGATGTCGCGTCCCCGCTCTTTACCCTGCTGACCCTGGCTTCCTCGGTCTCAAATGAGCGCCTGATCATGTGCATGTATGAGATGTGCGGCACCTTTGCCGTGTGCAAGATTGCGCCTCAGGTAAAGTCGGCACTTGAGCAGGCGTATGGGAGCCGGTGGGGTGACGCACGGTTGGGCTGGGAAAACGTAAAGGATGCCTCGGGGAATCCAACGGACTTGTGGAAGCGACCTCCCTTGATTGAGCTCTCTGAACTAACCGAGTACGTCGATAAGATCCAGGGGCTCCGCGGTGCTAAATCGTTCACGCGTGCCGCGAAATGTATTACGGGGGTTGTGGCATCGCCGCTCGAGGTCCAGGCTTCGATGCTGTTTGGCCTTACGAGGTTGCGCGGCGGCGAAGGGCTGCGCCTTACCAATAACGTTGAGATTCGCATGACGCGCAGCGCCCGCCTGATTTCGGGGCTTGATAGGCGCTACGCCGATATCCTGCTGTCAAATAAGGACGGCAGCAGAGAGTGCCTGGTTGAATGCCAAGGTAAAGCCATTCACGGATCCATAGAATCCAAGATCTCGGACTCCGATCGAACGACGGCGCTGCAAGCGATGGGATATCCTGTCGTTCTGATGACCTATGGTCAGCTGGTCGACTCCGATGCCTTCCGCGTGGTGATGGAACTCATCATGTCCTATCTCGATGTGCCGTTGAAAGACAAGACGCCGCGGCAGCAGGAGCTCGAACGGCGGCTTCGTGAGGAGATTTTTATCGATTGGGCGGGAATGTAGCCGTGCGGGTGGAAAACGGTCGCGTGAGCTAGGGTTTGGTCACGAAAAGGCTTCAGTTGTTCTTTGAAATAGGCTTTAAAAACGCTACCCAGAACAAGTTATTTCGGAAAATGGACAGTCAACTTAAATTTGGCATATAGAGATCGATTTTTACCTACTAAAACCACTGATAAAGGTGTTTATCAAAGCAGGTGTGCTTAGTGATTTGGGTAGTACTGTCTATTATCCGAAAAAACTTATTCTGGGTAGCATTTTCAAAACCAGCCGGAGCAACGAAATCGGCCCCCGTTTCGCGAAAACGGGGGCCGAATGAGCTTCATTGCCTGTCTGGCAGGCTTGGCGCCGACGCTACTTGATCACGCGTACGCGATACATCGACGGAATCTGCTTGAGCGCCTCGATGGTGCTGCTATCCAGGTGCTCGTCGGTGTCGAACATGGTGTAGGCGTTCTCGCCGGCGGACTCGTTGGTCATACGCTGCACGTTGGCGTTGTCCTTGGCCAGGATCGCCGTGATCTGGCCGATCATGTTGGGCACGTTGGCATGCAGGCAGGCAATGCGGCTTGCGGCGCGCGCCTTGCCCATGCTGCAGGCGGGGTAGTTGACGCTGTGCGCGATGTTGCCGTTCTCCAGGTAGTCCTTGAGCTCGCTGATGGCCATATCGGCGCAGTTGGCCTCGGCCTCGCCGGTGCCGGCGCCCGAGTGCGTGGTGATAAACGTATTGGGCATCTTGACGGTCTTGGGCGTGGCAAAGTCGCAGCTAAACCAGCTCAGCTTGCCCTCGCGCAGGGCGGCGTCAACGGCGTCCTCGTCAATGATGGTCTCGCGCGCATAGTTGATGAGCACGGCGCCCGGGGCCAGCAGGTCGATCTGCTCGGTGCTGATCATGCCGATGGTGTCGGCCTTGCTGGGCACGTGCACGGTGAGGTAGTCGCAGCCGCGGCAGAGGTCCTCGAGCGTGCCCACGCGCTGCACCTCGCGGCTCAGCACCCACGCGTGCTCGACGGAAATGAACGGATCGTAGCCGTAGACGTCCATGCCCAGATCGACGCAGGCGTTGGCGACCTTGGAGCCCACGTTGCCCAGACCGATGACGCCGATGCGCTTGCCCTTGAGCTCGCGGCCCACAAAGGCCTTCTTGGCCTTCTCGGCGTCGACCTGAATCTCGGGGTCGTCGGCGTTGTCGCGCACCCAGTTCATCGACTGCACCACGCCGCGGCTCGAGAGCACCAGCATGCCCAGGACGAGCTCCTTGACGGCGTTGCTGTTGGCGCCGGGGGAGTTAAAGACGACGACGCCCTTCTTGGCGTACTCCTCGATGGGGATGTTGTTGACGCCGGCGCCGCAGCGGGCGATGGCGCGGATGCCCTCGGGCAGCTCGTAGCCGTGCAGGTCGGTGGAGCGCATCAGGATGGCGTCGGCCTCCTCGGCGGTGCCCACAAACTCGTAGCCCTCGCCAAACTCGACCTTGCCGTCTTTGGTTATGTCGTCGATGGTTTTGATCTTGCGCATGAAAAACTCCTTAGCGGGTTTGTTTATAACAAGTGGTTTGAAGTGGCTGGTCGGCCCGCGGGTTGCGGGCTAGTTAGATCGCGGACTCAAACTATGCTGCACTTCGAAGTCCTTCATGTACGAGGCCAGTGCCTGCACATCTTCCATGGTTACGGCGTTGTAGACGCTGGCGCGCATGCCGCCCACCAGGCGATGGCCCTTGACGTTTTGAATCTGGTGCTCGGCCGCGCCGGCGACAAAGGCCGCGTCGAGATCGGCGTCGCCGGTGCGGAAGGTTACGTTGGCGATGGAGCGGCTGTCGGCCTGCGTGGTGCCATGGAACAGCTCGCTGTGCTCGAGCTGGTCATAGAGCAGGTTGGCCTTGGCCCAGTTGCGCTCGGCCATGGCGGCTAGTCCGCCGGCTTGCTCCACCCAGCGGAATACCTTGCCGCACACGTAGATGCCAAAGGTGTTGGGCGTGTTGAGCATGGAGCCCTTGGCGGCCTGGGTCTTAAGGTCCAGGTACTGCGGCGTCTGCGCAAAGGCGGGGCCATCGGCGATGAGGTCGTCGCGCACGATAACCACGGTCACGCCCGCGGCGCCGGCGTTTTTCTGCGCGCCGGCGTAAATGAGCCCGTAGCGCTCAACGTCGAGCGGCTGCGACAGGAAGCAGCTCGAGACATCGGCGACCAGCGGCACATCGCCGCAAGCGGGCAGCTCGTGGTACATGGTGCCAAAGATGGTGTTGTTCTGGCAGATGTAGACGTAGTCGAGCCCGTCGCCCGCGGCCTCGGCGGCAATGCGCGCGTTGATATTGGCCATGGTGGGAATGCGGTCGAAATTGGTGTCCTCGGAGCTCGCGAGCAGCACGGCCTCGCCGTACTTTGCGGCCTCCTTGTACGCCTTGTTGGCGAAGTTGCCGGTCACAACGTAGCCGGCGCGGCCGCGGCGCATGAGGTTCATGGGGATACCCGCAAACTGCAGCGTGGCGCCGCCCTGCAAAAACAGGACACGGTAGTTGTCGGGGATGCTCAGCAGGCGGCGCAGGGTTGCCTCGGCGTCATCGATGATCTGCTGGTACATGCTAGATCGATGGCTCATCTCGAGCACGGACATGCCGCAACCGCGGTAGTCCATCATCTCGTCGGCGATCTCGGCGAGCACGCTTGTAGGCAGCGCGGCCGGGCCAGCTGAGAAGTTGTGCACACGTGCCATCTTCTAGTTCCCCTCGTAGTCGTTTGAACGTTCGGGATACTTTAGCACAGTGGAGCGCCCGGCGCGACCGCATCACGGTAAAACTCGACTGCGCCGCTATGATTTACAGGATGGTTACATGGGGGAGGGGTGACCTTACCTGATGGCTCGCATCCGATCTGCCTCTGCTTTTGCTTGTTTCCAAGGACGCATGTGGCCGTTGACGAGGTCATCGTAGCCGCGGGCGATGGATTGCTGGACTCGTGCCCGCTCGTCGCTCGAGTTGATCTTTTCTGGGCGGCGCCTTGATTTGTCGGGGAATGCGGGCAGTTCGTTCATGAAACAGCCTTTCAAAAAAGAAAATGCCGGGGGGATCCCCCGGCCCTTGACTGCCCTCCATAGCGGAACGCAGCTCTTTTATACCATGCTGTGGTTGTCTAGCTCAAGTATAAAACACGAAAATATGTTCGTGTGTTTAACGTTTGAGTAACGCCTTAGATTTGCGACGTCTGTCCTGCGTCTAAATCACCGGGATATACCGCGACAAATACTCCTTGAGCGCGGGGTCGCACACATAGAGATACGTTCCCAGCATGCCACGCGTCATGAGGACATAGTAGGCGTTGACGATAATCTTCCGTAGCTCATCTTCGCTCGCTTTTTTCTTTGCGACAGCATCTTTGAAATTCGCTTTGTTAACGCAGACGGCTCCTTTATCGGTGTCGTAGTAAATGTCTGGCCCCAGAATGACGAATCCGTAATTGAGGTCGTAGCCCTGCACCGTGTGGATACATCCAACCTCGTTGACGGCGTTGGGGGAGTTAACCCAATCCTTTTGATTCGAGTTCCAACGTTTGGGGATGCCCTCAATGACGATGTCGAACGCGTCTTTGTGTTTCTTCGTTTCCCACTTCCACGCAAAACCTGCCGTCATGCGGGATAGACCAACTTCTTCTTCCTTGGCTTGCTGCAGGGAACAGAAATCCTTAAATCGGTCGACGATTCCAAACTGGTATCTGGGGATATCGCTGTCCGGATCCCCGGCTCGCGAATCGTAAGGCTCCGACGAAAAGAGTTCGTTGAACTTCATGCCGGTATGCATATACGCCTTGTTGTTGAGTAAGTCATAGACAAAATCGAGGTATTCGTCACCACCGCGTACGCGCATTTGTGTGCTTAGGCTGAACTCTTCAGTTTCAATGCCCGCTTCTTCGAGCTGATTGAGTCGATGCTCAAGGCCGTCTCGATTGAGGCCGGATGCGCGAACCTGCTGTTTGGGGTCGTAGAACAGGTACGCCTTGTCACAGCATTTGAATATCCAGTCAACCTGGTTGCTCGTATGCGGAAGGCCGAGGCGATCGCAGGTGTTGTAAAAAGCCCCAATGCCGGCGCCCATGCTTAGATAATTACCCAGTCGATGTGCTTCGTCGACAAGTAGGACGTCATAACGATCATTTTTGGTTACGTCACTGGGGCTCAAGATATCGCCAGGCTTTAGCCCTGGAAGGAAGTGCGTGAGTTTCCTGAGGGTCTTCTTCAGAGAATCCATCGGGGTGACAAAACCGACTCGCAGGCCGGAAAGGTTGGGCTCATTTTTGATTTTGAACATGAGACTGATGGCGAGGATTGTTTTACCTGTTCCCGGTGCGCCATTCACGACGGTTATACGTTCTCTTTTTGAGCCGCCATGTTTTGCGTCTTCATGCTCCTGTTCGAGACGTTTAAAAATCGTCTCGATCGTTTCGTATTGGTCGGGCGTAAGCGTCTTGAAAGGTGAGAACTTGAACAGATCGGAGTTCTCGAGCTCTTCAATCGGATGAATCGCGTAGTTTTCTTCGCGAAGCTTTGTCCAGAGGTCTCGGAACTTCTGGCGATATTGAGGCCGCTCAAAATAATCGAATTGGGCATAGCCGTTGTTGGCATTGGTGACCTGGTTTTTTTCGTCAGCACAGAACAGCTCAATAAGTCGATTCTCGAACTCGAACGTTGCGGATTGGTTGAAGGTGGGATTGTCGATCAGAAGGGTCCGGTCGAAGTCCTTGTCCACGTTTGCAGCGTGTTGTTTCATACGGCGCTGGTAGTTGGTTGTTTGACCGATGTATGCCGTCTTGTTTCTGCTGTTGGTAAGAATGTAAAGGACGGGCCAACTCTCGTCATGATGGGCTCCAGGCTTTGGCGTGCCAAAGTCCTGAAGCGATTCGCTTGTCTCAAAGGGTTGGGGCAGGGGAAGCGTGTATTGCCGAAGGGCGAACTCATTACTCACGGTGGCCCGCCTTTCTGTATTCGTTGGATGATGCGTTGATGGGGTAGCGCTCGCCATTGCGTTTGAGTTTGGACGAGAGCGCAGCTGGGAGATCGATTCTATTTAAATCGGCAAAACGCAGGAGGAAAAGAAGCATGTCGGCAATTTCGTCTTCGATGACTTGGCGCTGCTCGGCGTCTTCGAACATTTCTGCAATGCGCTCGTCGCTCATAAAACGAAAGAGCTGAAGGAGCTCGGAGGACTCAGTCGCCATGCCGATGGCAAGCTCTTTTGGCGTGTGATATTTGCGCCAGCCTCGATCGTCGCAAAAATCCCTGACTTGTTCCGTCATGGCATCGAGCTTATCCATCGTCCGCAACCTCCCTGATGTTCATTATTTTATTATGACCGTATCTGGGGTTTATTGCACATCATTTGGGATGTGCGGTTTGTTTGGACGCGATTCCCCGGTAGGAGGTTACACCATGAAGATCGATGTGGACGTAGATCAGCTGCGCGAGAGTTTGCTCGATCGCGCGGGGAGTGCAGTAGGCGTGGGCTTTCCGGCTGCCATGCTCGACGTAGTGGATATCGAGGACGAGTCGCCCCAAGAGCTCCTAGCCCGAGCCGAACGCGAAGGCCTCGACCTCCGCGATTTTGCCGTCGACGATGACTAGGAATGTGACAAGGATAGCTAATTTGGGACGGTCGTCTGCACCCGCAGCTGCGCGAAAATGCACGATAAACCGTCCCAATGGAGCCTAATGAGGTCGCGACCGTTCTATTTTGACTGCTCGCTGGCTAAGTGAGTAGGCTTTATTGGAAATCCTGAGCGCACGACTAATTTGCTTCAACAAACCCGCAGGTCAAAGACTTGTGCTTTGGTGACGTGGTCGGCGATTCGGCAAAAGTCTACTCACTTAGTTTTGAGAGGCGCTAATTGTTCGCAACGAGACCCCAGCCGGGGCGATTGGTGCTCAAATGTAGCCAATTCGGGACGGCTACCCCTGGCCGCTACGACGCGAGCGTGGCGATAACGGCTTCGTCGCCGGCGTATATATGGGTGTTGCCGTCGGGGATGATCGTTTGGCCATCGCGCTTGAGCATCACGACGATAAACGGGTGCTTGCCTTGCGGCACGTCGCGCAGGCGCAGTCCTGCCAGGCGACCGTGGGGTGTCACGGTGACCTCGCGCAGCGTAACCTCGGCACGCTCTTCAAACGTCGGGGCAGCCATCACCAACAGGTCACCTTCCTTGATCACAGTATCCCCGTTGGGCAGTACCGGATGCGCGCCATCGCGCAGCACCAGGACGACGAGCATGTTCGTAGCGTTGCCAATATCGGCAAGCGAGCGCCCGGCAAACGGATGCCCCGCGCCAACCTTGAGCTTAACAAACGACATGCCGTCCTCGTCGCGGTAGTCGTTAAACGTGCGGCGTACATCGCCTGCTGCATCGATCATGTCGAGTTTCTTCGCCACCGCCGGCAGTAGCGAACCCTGCACCACAATGCTCGACACGGCAATCACAAAGACCAGGTCAAACAGGTCATGTCCACCGGGAACGCCGGCCACCACGGCAAAGAGGCTAAAGACGACCGAAGCCGCGCCGCGTAGGCCCGCCCAGCTTACGAGCGCTACCTGGCGAGGGTTTGTCTTAAAGGGCGCCAGGAGCAGACCGACGGCGATGGGGCGGCTCACGAAGAGCATAAACGCCATGAGTGCCAGGCCCGGTAGCAGCATTTGCGGCAGGCGGGCGGGCGTCACGAGCAGGCCGAGCAAAAAGAAGATGGTCATTTCGGCCATCTCGGTGAGGGTGTCGAAGAAGTGCGCCAGCTCGACCTTACCGGTGATGTCGCTCGCGCCTAGCACGATGCCGGCAAGGTACACGGCTAAAAAGCCGTTGCCGCCCAGATAGCTCGGCAGCGCGTAGGCGACGATCGCCACGGCGAACAAAAAGATGGTCTGCGCGCCCTCGGCCGTTGCGTGTGCGCGCTCAATCAGGCGGCCCGATGCCCAGCCGATGGCAAGGCCCAGGCCCACACCCAGGATGATCTGCTTGGCCAGCAGCACAGGGATGTTAATGTCGCCGCCCGCCGCGAGGGTGGCGAGCACGGCAGTGAGCATGTAGGCGACAGGGTCGTTGGAGCCTGATTCGACCTCGAGCAGCGAGTCGGTGCCGCCCTTTAGCGACAGGTTGTGCTCGCGCAGCACGCTAAAGACGCTCGCTGCGTCGGTCGACGCCACGACCGAGCCCAGCAGCAGGCCGCCGATCCAGTCGAAGCCTAGCGCGAAGTGTGCAAAGGCGCCCGTGATGCCGGCGGTAATGACGACGCCGAGCGTGCTCAGCAGTACCGCGGGTGCGGCGACAGGTTTGGCGCGGTCGATATTGGTGTTAAAGCCGCCGTAGAACATGATGAACAGCAGCGCCGTGCTGCAGACGGTTTCGGTAAGCGCGTAGTCGTTAAAGTCGATGTGAGCCAGGCCGTTGACGCCCAACAGCATGCCCAGCGCGATAAAGATGAGCAGGGTGGGGAAGGGAAGCTTTTTGCCGACGGGTTTGATGGTCAGGCACAAAATGATGACGAGGCCGATAAAAAGAAGTATCTGGTTCATGGATAGTGTCCGCTCCTGGGAGGTTGGCGTGGCACGGTCAGTTATCTGCGGTTATTTGTACCCAAAGATGGTGGGTTTATGGGTTGAACGGAGGGCGTTCGCGATATCGTCACAGGCGGCGCCGTTTTTCTAGACCATTGGCGGCGACTCGTATCTACTTTTCAGCTTTATTGCAACGGAGTACAATGGGTAACGTTTAAGTTCAACTTGAAGTTTTAGTCGTGGCATCGGGCTTCGGCCGTAATGCAGGGAAAGGCGTTCCATGGCGATCTATGTGACATCCGATGCTCACGGGCACGTGCGCGCGCTGGACGAGGCCCTTTCCAAGATCTCGCTGGCGTCCGACGACACGCTGTACGTGTTGGGCGACATGATCGATCGCGGTCCCGATCCGGTCGGCGTCATCAACTTGGTGCGCTCGCTGCCCAACGCTCGCGTGCTTAAGGGTAACCACGAGCAGATTATGCTCGACGCGATCATTGGCCAGGACCCGCTTGATGCTGAGACCTGGGATATCAACGGCGGTTGGACCACGCGCCAGCAGCTCAACGATATGGAGTTTGAGGCATACGAGGAGCTGGTGCGCTGGGCTGCCGCCCTGCCACTCTATGCGGTGGCGGAGACTGCCGAGCGTCCGTATCTGCTGGTGCACGCCGGCATTCAGACCGAGGCGGCGCGTGCGTTTTTGCTTGAGCACGGTGTCGATTGCGGTGACGGCAGGGGAGCGGTCGATGCCGATAGCGAGCTGCTGCAGCAAATGCTTGCCGTGCAGTCGTCCGATGACTTGCTGTGGATTCGCCATGGCTATTGGGATGCTCCGACGGGGCTGCTATCTGCCGAGGGCAAAGGTCCGGTCGTGGTGAGCGGCCACACGCCCACGGTGTCGCTTGGACGTTATTGCGAGGTTGGCGGCCTGGCAGGGCTCGATGAGGAGTCGGGCCGCGGGCAGATTGTGCGCCTGGGCGGCGAGGATACCGCCGGCGTTCCCGACCGTATCGACATCGACTGCGCCGCCGCCACCGGCTCCGAGTTCGGCCGTGTAGGCATTCTGCGCCTGGACGACGGGGCCGAGTTCTATGCAAACATTCTCCCTGGCGAGTAATCGGTGCAAAGGGTAGCTAATTTGGGACGGGGCTTTTTTGACTACTTTTGCCCTTCTGCCCATCAAATGATTTTTCTGGGACGGGGATTACATAATCATTTGGCTGCCCGCTGGCTAAGTGAGTAGACTTTTTTGGAAATGCCGAGCACCCAACATGTTTGCCTCAATAAAACCGCAGGTCACAGACTTGTGCTTTGTCGGTGTGGTCGGGGATTCGGTAAAAGTCTACTCACTTAGTTTTGCGTGATGCATATTGTCCGCAACGAGACCCCAGCCGGGGTGATTCCATCGCATATTCCGGTGGCCGAGGCAGCTAATTAGACACCGTACGGGTTGCGGGCTCGTTCTATGCGCTGGCGAATGTGGGCGTACTCGACAATCAACAGCACCAGCAGTAGGGCCATAACCGCCAGGTAGCTCACCACGGCGCCCATCAGCCCCAGTAGGTTGATGAGGACCATCGGCACCACCACGCTCACGGCAAAGCAAATGAGGTAGATCTTGGTGACATCGTCGGCGTGGCGCAGCACTGTGATAATGGCGTAGATAAAATCGATGGCTGCGGTGATGCCGCCGGCGACGACCATCAGCAGCGCCAATGTGCGGTAACGCTCAAAGTTGAGGCCGTACATAAAGCTCATAAGGGGAATGCCGGGGCCTGCCATAAACGCGGCGCATGCGCCAGTGAAACCCAAGATCAGCGCCATGACGGCGACAATAATTAAGTCAAAGCGGCGACGCTTGCGCGGGTTAGCCCAAATGCTCGACAAACGCAAGAGCTGCGGTTTATAGATAAATCCAATGCTCAGCAAAATGGCCTGCGCCGGAAAGAATAGGGCATTAAAATACAGCTGATATTTGTAGGCCAGCGCGCCTTCCATCACAAATTTGGGCATGCTCTCGATAAGGTTGAACAAAAAGAGCGCGCCAAAGAGCGGGGCACACTGCGCAAAAAGGCGGCCGACTTCGCGTATGCTCACGCGACGCGATTTTTCGGTTTCGAGCAGGGCGAGCGGGGCGGTGACCAGCACAAGCGAGGCGATCGCTGTAACACCCATAGCCATGGCCGCGATGGGCATGCTGCGCGTGAGGAACAGTGCCGCGCTAAAGACCGCGATGACGCCGACGGAGCGCAGCGTTTGGCTCATGCCGGCCAAATAGAGCTTGTCGGCCTGCTGCAGGCGGCCCTCGTACACGTCGGCGATGCCGTCGATCACCTTATAGAGGTAGACGCCCAGGCCGATCGTCGCCATCTGCGCGTCATAGCCGCGGGCGCTGCTGTACATGAGGCCGCAGCCTAGGGCGAGAGCTCCGCAAAGCCAGCGGTTGAGCTGGTAGGAGGCAAAGGACGTCTTCTCGTCGATGTCCGAGACCTGAAAATTGCGTACGCCGTAGTTGCACGCGATCATGATGAGCGTGCCGGTGACAAAGGCAATGGAGAACTTGCCGGCTTCTTCGGCCCCCACGAGTTGCGTAGACACGATAGTGAGCAGCGGAAACGCCATGCCCCACACGGCGGTGCCGAGGGTATTCCAAAGGTAGTCACGGCTGGTGGCGTGCTCCTCGTATTCGGCTTCCTGCATGGAGAAACCGCCGCCGTAGACGGCGCCGAGCAGGCGGTTCCACCAGGCGTTGACCATACGGCGGACGGGACCGGGCTCGCGATCGCGCTCGCGCCGACGACGCGTGGCTTGGCCGCTATTTGGCCCGCCGGCGTTGCGCTGACTCAGCTCCTGGATACGCGCGAGCTCCTCGGCGGTGTGCGATGCGGGGAAGAGGCCGTTCTCGATGCGGCCGCCCTGGGCCTTTGCGGTGCCGCCTCTCGATACAGCGGGGTTGGCGATGCCGTTGCGGCGGGCGATGGCGCGGCGGATGCTATCGAGGGGCGAGATGCTCAAGGCGGGTCCTTTCTATTGCTGCGTTCTAGTATAGACGCGACGGTGTCACTCATGTTTTTGAACGGATTGTTCAATATTTTCGGGGGGCGGCAGTAAATTGTCGGTGAGCGTGCGGTATCCTGTTGAAGTTATGTGATACCACGATGCCGCCCGCGCGGCACCAAGGAGCTTCTACCTATGGACGTCGCCGCATTCTTGCTGGCTCTTGTGCCGATCATTTGGCTTGTCGTGATGCTGCTGTGCTTTAAATGGCCAGCTTGGAAAGCCGCCATCGGATCGTTTGTCCTTTCGTGCGTGCTTGCCTTCGCATGGTGGCACCTGCCGGCTTCGCAGATCGCGACCGCCTCGCTCGAAGGCTTTTTGATGGCCCTGTGGCCCATCGTTTTGGTAATCATCGCCGCGGTGTTCACGTATAACCTGTGCGTTCGCACGGGCGCCATGGACGTAATCGGCAGCATGATCACCTCCATCAGCAGCGATCGCCGTCTGCTGGCGCTGCTTGTGGCCTGGTGCTTTGGTGGCTTTATGGAGGGCATGGCCGGTTTTGGCACCGCCGTTGCTATTCCCGCCGGCATGCTCGCGGGCCTGGGCTTTGAGGCCGTGCCCGCCGTGCTCATCTGTCTGCTGGCCAACGGCGTGCCCACGCCCTACGGCTCCATTGGCATTCCCACGGTGTCCGTTGCCGGTCTGGTGGGCCTGGACCCGCTGCATTTGGCGACCGTTCAGATGGTGCAGTTGGCGCCTTTCTTTGCGATGATGCCTCTGTTTATCGTGCTGGTTGCGGGTCGTGTCGCCGATGACCAGGGTAATGTTGCGGGCGTTGCCGAGCGCCTGAACGGCGTGGCGGGCATCGCCGTGCTCTCCGGCGTGTCCTTTGCCGGTGCGGCTCTTGTCGTTGCTATGTTTGTGGGTCCCGAGCTTGCCGTCGTCGTCGGTTCCATCGTTTCGCTCGCGCTGACAGCTGCGCTTGCCATGCGTGCCGAGAAGTCGGGGCATCTGGACGCACGCTTCCACATGAATATCGAGGCCGGCGAGCAGCTCACCGCTAAGTCGGCGCTTTCGGCTTGGTCGTGCTTCATTTTGATCTTTGTGCTGCTGTTGGGAACGTCTAACCTGGTGCCTGCCGTGCATGCTGCGCTCGCACCGTTTGCGAGCCAGGTGCAGGTGTATTGCGGCGAGAACCCCGGCACGCTCACGTTTTCGTGGATCAACACGCCGGGCGTCTGGATTTTCCTGGCGGCGTTTGTCGGCGGCGCCATTCAGGGTGCTTCGCCGCGCATGATGGGCAAGGTACTGGCCGCGACCGTCAAGCAGATGATGCCGACGGTCATTACCATGCTTTCGGTTCTGGGCTGTGCCAAGGTTATGGGCTATGCGGGCATGATCTCTTCGATCAGTGCGTTTTGCATTGCGGTCGCCGGTGGCCTGTACCCGATTCTGGCTCCGTGGATCGGCGCGGTCGGTGCATTCGTGACCGGTTCGGGCACGTCTTCTGGCATGCTGTTTGGTCCCATCCAGAGCCAGGCTGCCACCGCGCTGGGCGTGAGCGACTACTGGATGGTCGCGCTGAACGCGCTTGGCGTCGCCGCCGGCAAGATGATCTCGCCGCAGACGCTTGCCATCGGCCTGGCCGCCGTGCACGTGCGCGGCAAGGATGCCGAGCTCCTGGGCGCCGTCCTGCCCTACGCCGCCGGCATGCTGGTCCTTATGAGCGCCATCGCCATGCTCGGCCAAGGCCTGCCGCTATAGTTGGCACTTAGGGACGCTCCTTTTGTGCCGGCATCCGGGGACACTCCTTGAATATTGCCTGTTCAAGAGTGTCCCCAACGACTCGTCGTTTAAGAACGTCCCCAATGACTACCCAATGACTAGGCCGCTTGCCTGCGATTTTTGACCGTTGGGCGGGCTTGCCGCCCTTGCCACAAAAACGTTTTTGCATATCGGGTACAACGGGCTTTACGTGAGTAAAGTGCGCGCCGCGCCCGCGTGACGCGCTTTTAAAGGAGGCCCCATGCCTGGTGTTACCCCTGCAGAAGTTCTGTCCAACTTTGGTATTACGCTGGTCGAAGATCCCGCCGAGAATCAGCCGCGTCTGCTGGTCGATCTACCTGCTGCGGAGCTCGTCGAGCACGCCATCCGCCGTGAAGAGGGCCGCATGGCATCCAACGGCGCGCTGGTAATCGAGACGGGGGAGCGCACCGGCCGTTCTCCCAACGACCGCTTTATCGTTGACACCCCCGATGTTCACGATAAGATCGCCTGGGGCGCCGTCAACCGCCCGCTTTCGATTGAGAGCTACGAGGCCATCAAGGCCGGCATCGTCGACTATCTCAACGAGCGCGATGTGTTCGTCACCCGCGGCATGGCGGGTGCCGACCGCAACCACACGCGTCGCCTGCTCGTTGCCTGCGAGCGCGCGAGCCAGGCGCTCTTCATTAAGCAGATGCTCGCCCGTCCGCTTGCTCGCGAAATTGCGCGCACCGGCGAGCCGGACTTTTGCGTGCTCGCGGCACCCGGGTACCAGTGCGACCCCGCCATCAAGGGCCTCAACTCCAGCGCCGCCGTGGTCATCAACTTCCAGGAGCGCGTGATTCTGGTTGCCGGCACCGGCTACTCCGGTGAGATTAAAAAGTCCATCTTCAGCGTCATGAATTACCTGCTGCCCGTCGAGGACGATGTGCTGCCCATGCATTGCTCGGCCAGCATGGATCCCGTCACGCACGAGACCGCGGTGTTCTTTGGCCTGTCCGGCACCGGCAAGACCACGCTTTCGGCCAATCCCACGCGCCTGCTGATCGGCGACGACGAGCACGGTTGGTCCGACATGGGCATCTTCAACATCGAGGGAGGCTGCTACGCCAAGTGCGAGGGCCTGGACGAGTTTCACGAGCCCGAGATCTTCAACGCCGTTCGCTTTGGCGCGATCTGCGAAAACGTGGTGCTCGACGAGAACCGCAAGCCCAACTACGATGACGTCTCGATCACGCACAACACGCGCGTTGCCTATCCCGTCGAGCATATCCCCAACGCGTGGACCAAGGGCATGGGCACCACCCCGAGCGTCGTGCTGTTTTTGACCTGCGATGCCTTTGGCGTGCTGCCGCCTATCTCGCGCCTGACGGCCGATGCCGCCATGTATCACTTTGTGACGGGCTTCACCGCAAAGATCCCCGGTACCGAGGTCGGCGTCACCGAGCCCACGCCCACGTTCTCCTCGCTGTTCGGAGAGCCATTTATGCCGCTCGACCCTATGGTCTACGCCAAGATGCTCGGCGAGCGTATCGCCGACGGTCGCACCCGCGTCTATCTGCTCAACACCGGCTGGATTGGCGGCGGTTATGGCGTGGGCCATCGCATCGAGCTTGCCTACACGCGCGCCCTGGTCGCACGCGCCCTCGACGGTACCATCGAGGACAGCGAGTTCTTGCACGACGATATCTTTAATGTCGACATTCCCACCACGTGCCACGGTGTGCCGGACGGCATCCTGGTGCCGCGCCAGTACTGGCAGAGCACAGCGCGCTACGACGAGGCCGCGCACAACCTGGCGGTGATGTTCGAGGAGAACTTCGAGAAGAAGTACTCGCACCTGCCCGAGTCCGTCAAGGCCGCCGGCCCGCACGCTCAGGTGTCCGCCGAGGCCCGTCATCGCGGCCGCGGCCTACTGGGACTCCGCCACTAGCGTCGCCTCGAGTCCATATCCACCACAAAGAGGCAGGCGCCTTTGTGGTGGTTTTGCTCGTGTGGATGACTCGGGTTACAATGCGCCTGACATATCGTCCCCTTCTCCGGATGGGGACAGCGTAAGCGCTCTTGTGACGGCACCGTAGGACTTTGAAGGTGGCCGTTGTAGGGGCGCTTTTTGTTTAGGCGCTCGCGTTGGCGCGAATTGCGAAAGGAGCACGTATGAAGAGCTTTATTGCCGAGGATTCATTTTGGGAGCTATTTCCACAGGCGTCGGTCGGCGTCGTAGTCGTAAAGGGCATGAAGCCCGCGGCTACGATTCCTCAAGAGGACGTGGACGCGATTGCGGCGCTGCTCGATCGCGCCAATATCGATGCGGAGCGTCATCTAACCAGCGATACTATCAGCGAGAACGCGCCGGTCAAGGCTTGGCGCGAGGCCTATCGCCTGTTCAAGACTAAAAAGGGCGCCCGCTGCTCAATCGAGAACTTGCTCAAGCGCGTGCTCAAGGGCAAGCCGGTCGGTCATATCACACCGGCGGTGGATATTTACAACACGGTGTCGCTGACCTACGCGCTGCCCGTGGGAGGCGAGGATTTGCACGCGATTGAGGGAGACCTTCGCTTGAAGGTGACCGACGGTGGCGATGCGTTCTTGCCGCTTGGCGAGGAGGCAGATGATCCGACGCTGCCCGGCGAGCTCGCCTACATCGATGATGCGGGCGCCGTGTGCCGCTGCTGGAACTGGCGCGACGGCGTTCGAACGGCTCTGTCCGACGATTCTGCCGATGCGTTCCTGGCGATTGAGTGTGTAGAGCCCGAGCGAATGGGGGACTGTCAGGCCGCGATCGATCGCTTAGCCGAGCTGCTCGAGCGCTATCTGGGAGCGACGGTTGTCGTTAAGACGCTTGTGACCCGCGATAACCCGCGCGTGGAACTCTAGCTCGGGCCAAACCACCACACAAACCACCACAAAGGTGCTGTCCCCTTTGTGGTGGTTTTTATGTTGATGAGTTAACAATTGGGATATTTGGGTACGGGGGTTCGGGCATGCGGCTAAGATGTTTACCCGTTAGCATCATGCAAGCGAAAGGCGGTCGTCTCCCATGCAGCAGAACGACGAGACACGTTTTGAGGATTTTGTCGGACTGATTAGCGGGCTCTACAAGGAGATCCAGCGCATTAAGGCATCTGAGGGCGCAAGGCTGGGCCTTAAGGGTTCCGATATCATGTGCCTGTACTATCTTGAGCGCAGCAAGGACGGCCTGACTGGTGCCGATCTCGCCCGCATGGCAGGCGTGACCCGCGCTGCCGTCTCGCGCACGCTGGCGCATCTGGAAGAGGGCGGCTACGTCGAGGTCGACGATTCGGGCGATGCCGCCGTTAAGTATCGCGCCCCGGTTCGCCTGACCACGTTGGGCGGCGAGAGCATGAATGAGGCCGATCGCATTATTCGCGAGGTGCTCGACGCCACCGGCAAGGCCATGGGCGTGGAGCAGCGCGAGCAGATGTACGCGTCGCTGCGTACGATTCTCGACACCCTGCGCGAGCTGTAGGGCCGCCTAGGCATTTGCTTCCCACTAACAACTGCATCGTCCCGTTTGAGCGCGTATACCGTGCCGGGGCATTGCTGTCAAAATTCCCTGCGCGGGACCTGCGCAAGAAAGGATTCGCTATGTCCGTCCGCATTATTACCGATTCCGCAAGCGATATGTCGCCGGCGGAGCACCCGGCACTGGCTGTTCTGCCGCTGTCCGTTACCTTTGGCACCGATGTTTACATGGATGGCGTCGACATCGATCACCAGCGCTTTTACGAGATGCTCGTGGAGCGCGATGAGCTGCCCAAGACCGGTCAGGTCAACCCGTACGCGTTTTCGCAGGCTATCGCCGAGGTTCGTGAAGCCGGCGATGAGGCCGTGATTATTACCGTGGGCGCTAAGCTTTCCGGCACCAATCAGAGTGCCCGTACCGCTCTTGCCGAGGCCCCGGGCGGCGATGTGTTCGTGGTAGACAGCAACAACGTCACCCTGGGCGAGCGCGTGCTGGTCGAGTATGCCCTGCGCTTGGTGGACGAGGGCCGTGGCGCTGCCCAGATCGCGGCGGCGGTTGAGGCCGTGCGCGACCGCGTGGTGGTTATCGGCCTGCTCGAGACGCTGGAGTACCTGGTGCGCGGCGGTCGCCTGTCTGCTGCGGCCGGCGCCGTGGGTACGCTGCTCAACGTAAAGCCCGTGGTGGCTGCCGAGGACGGTCTGATCGTGCAGCTGGGCAAGGCGCGCGGTTCCAAGAACGGTCGCAACCTGCTGAACCAAAAGGTCGAACAGGCGGGCGGCGTCGACTTTTCCATGCCGCTGGCGCTCGGCTATACGGGCCTTTCGGATGCGGTGCTCAAGAAGTATATCGAGGATAGTGCGACGCTGTGGGCTGGCCACACCGAGGGCGAGCTGCCCGTTCACACCATCGGCGCCACCATCGGCACCCATGTAGGCCCCGGTGCCGTAGCCGTAGCCTTCTTCCAGCCTGCCAACTAACCGACCTGCCAAAAAGGGACAGGTTTATTTTGGCAGGTTTTATCTGGGCAAACGCTACCTGCCATGCCATGTGATCCCTCGGCGATGACGGGGTTGCGGACCATCGGCCTCACGGAGGCCGCAAATGATCAGCAACCCTGCCGTCCCCGAGGGATCATTTGATTTATGCTGTTGCGGGCGGAAAGGAGCATCGATGGCGTCTGAGGGCTTTTTTGAGCGGGTGTACGAGGTAGTCGAGCAGATCCCTGAGGGGATGGTTGCCACGTACGGCCAGGTGGCGCTGCTCGCCGGCCGTCCACGAAGTGCGCGGTACGTGGGGTATGCCCTGCATAGCAATCCGCGCCCCGGCGAGATTCCCTGTCACCGCGTGGTGTTTGCCGATGGTCGCATTTGCGAGGGCTTTGCCTTTGGCGGTCCCGACGCTCAGCGCGAGCTCCTGCTGGGGGAGGGCGTGACGTTTGTCGACCCCATGCACGTCGACTTGGCTGCCTGTCGTTGGCCGGCTGGGTTATAGCGACTCGTTCGCGCTAAAACCACTACAAAGGTGCCTGTCCCCTTTGCGGTGGAACGCTGGCGCCGTTGACGTTTCCCCAGAAAAAACCTGCCAAAATTAATCAGTCCCTATTTGGTAGGTTTACCGTGTCTAACTTATGGAGAAGGTATGGCGGCACGATTTGACGCTGTAAAGTAAACAATGGTGAACTATATTGTATGCAGCAACGGAGCAGACCATAGGCGATGAAAAAGCCTGCCCTGTTGAGTTTGATTCGCATTCCTCCCCTCTGTGCGATTCAACGGTGTACTTCAGGAAAGCGCCCGTCGGCTGCCATGGTCGGCGGGCGCTTTCCTGTAGGCATGGGGCAAACCCATCAGGTCTGTTATCCCATAATGAGGTACTGACGTTTGGTTTTAGGGGGGCACTAACTTTGATTGTTAGTCCCGCTTACAGCAACCGATCTTGGTAAATCCCTGCGGCGCTTCTTCGCCTGCGGGGATTCTTGGGCTGTCGCTTCCCAGATATGCTTCTACATGCCGCGCGAACGCTTGCCACGACCACTCGTCTTTATCGGCCTCAAGCCGATCGGGAGAAATCGCGTTGAACAGGCACGTTGGAATCTCGTGCTCGTGCAGATTCTTAGCGATACACGGTGTGCAGCCCTTCTCGTGGTTGACAGGGTTAAATGGGCATTTCCGGTCGTTGCAGGTACAAAACGCAACTGAGCTCATGGGACTCCTTCCGGTCGGTCGGGTCTGCCGTAAAAGCTGCCGCATGTTAAACAATAGGGTGTCATTGCTTAACAGGATATAGCCTCAAGGTGCTTGCGACTTAGGGGTTCTGCCAAGCGGCTGAATATCTCGGCGACCGACCTCTGAAGAAAACAAAACCGCCGCAACGAGGATTGTGCCAATCGCGGCGGTTTAGTTTGAGTGTTGTTTATTGCTCTCGACTAGTACACCATGCCCATGGCGTCCTGAACCTCGGCCAGGGTCTGCTCGGCGATCTCGTTGGCACGACGGTTGCCCTCGTGCAGGACGTCCTTCACATAGTCCAGGTCGTTCTCGTAGCGCTGGCGACGCTCGCGGATCGGTGCGAAGTACCCGTTGACGGCCTCGGTCACGTACTTCTTGAGTTGGCCAGAGCCGCCCATGCCAATCTCCTCGCCAATCTCGACCTCGGAACGGCCGGTGCAGATGGCGGCGGTCGAAAGCAGGCCGGACACGCCGGGGCGGTTCTCGGGATCAAACGTAATCATGCGCTCGGAGTCGGTCTGGCTCTTCTTGATGCGCTTGGCCGTCTCCTCGGCGGTCATCGAGATATTAATGGCGTTGCCGTAGCTCTTGCTCATCTTGCGGCCGTCCAGGCCGGGCAGCAGTGGGGTCTCGGACAGCAGCGCGTCGACCTCGGGGAAGACCTTGCCGTAGCGGTTGTTAAAGCGGCGGGCGATGGTACGGGTGAGCTCGATGTGCGGCAGCTGGTCGCGACCGACGGGCACAACGTTACCCTTGCAGAACAGGATGTCGCAGGCCTGGTGTACCGGATAGGTGAGCAGAAGGCCGGTGAGCTCGTGGCCCGAGGCCTCCATCTCGGCCTTGACGGTGGGGTTGCGCGCCAGCTCGGCCTCGGAGACCAGCGACAGGAACGGCAGCATGAGCTGGTTGGCGGCGGGCACGGCGGAGTGCGTGTAGATCATGGTCTTGTCGGGGTCGATACCGCAGGCAAGGTAGTCCATGACCATGTTATACACGTTGTCCTGGATGTGCTCGGTGGTGTCGCGGTCGGTGATGACCTGGTAGTCGGCAATGAGCACGTTGGTCTTGGCGCCCATATTCTGCAACTCCACGCGGCCCTTGAGGGTGCCAAAGTAGTGGCCTAGGTGCAGACGGCCGGTGGGGCGGTCGCCGGAAAGCATGGTGAACTTCTCGGGCGTCTTGGCCAGGCCCTCGCGAATGGCGTTGCTCTTTTGCAGCGCGACTTCGTAGCTGTTCTCGTTTGGCATGATTGCTCCTAACGTATGTTCATGGGTCAAGATGATAACGCGTTTATCGAGAGGGGCGGGCGAAAGTGGGCAAGGGGGTGGTAAGGCGAGACATGCGTGGCGGTCGAGGCGCGGTCACGAGCGGCCGACGGTAAGCAGAACAATCTTCTGCAGCAAACCTTAATGCCTGTGGTGGCGCTCTCCCTTACGCTCCTCGGCCGCTTGCTCCTCCTGCTTAAAGGCGGGGTCGTCGGGGGTTATCAGCTCGTCTTCGTGCGTGCGCTTGTTGTAATGGTGGCGTAGCACGGGCTCAAACAGGTGCAGGTGCTTGGCGAAGGCTGCCGAGCCAATGCCAAGGACGGTAAAGATGAGCACGCGCATGGGGACTTCGACCTGGTTGATGGCGGCCGCACCGGCCGAAAGCAGGACACACCAGGCATAGATAAGCAGCACAGCCTGCTTTTGGTTATAGCCCTCTTGAATGAGGCGGTGGTGGATGTGGCCTTTGTCGGCCTGCCCAATGCTAATGTGGGCGCGCTTGCGGCGCACGATGGCGCTAAACGTGTCGATGATGGGCACACCGGCAACGATGAGCGGAATGATAAGCGAGGTGAGCGCGGCGGTGCGGCTCACATTAAGCAGCGAAATGGAGCCCAGCGCAAAGCCCAGCAGCAGCGACCCCGAGTCGCCCAGAAAGATGCTCGCGGGGTTGAAGTTGTAGCGCAAAAAGGCCAGGCAGGCGCCAAACAACGCGATGGAGAGCGCGGCGGCATCGATGCGGCCCGAGAGAACGGCCATCGAGAACATCGTGAACGATGCGATGCCGCAGATGCCTGTGGCCAGGCCATCGAGGCCGTCGATAAGGTTGATAATGTTGGTGAACGCCACCAGGTAGACCACGGTGATGGGATAGGCGAGCCAGCCGAGCATAATCTCGCCGGGGGCAAGCGGGTTGAGGATGACGCCGATTTTTAGGCCACCCACGCAGGCGATGAGCGCGGCGAGGACCTGGCCGGCGAGCTTTTGCTTGGGCTTAAGCTGGAAGACGTCGTCGATCGCGCCGGTCGCAAAAATGACGGTAAAAGAAAGCGCCAGCATGGGGTAGCTAATGTGCAGGCGCGGATGCGGGACCAAGACGGGCGGCCAGCCCAGATGCCAGGTGCCCATAATCTGAACGATGCAGGCAACGACCAGGCCCAAAAAGACCGCCGTGCCTCCCAAGCGCGGGATGGGCTTGGTGTTGATACGGCGTTTTGAAGGATAATCAACGGCGTCGAGCTTGATTGCCAGACGTTTAACCAGGGGCACCGTGAGGAAGGTCGTGATATATGCCGCGGCTGCCACGCAAAGGAACGGTATGTAGCTCGTGGATGAAGCCATGTATCAAAAACCGCCAAGCGTCGAAGGAAAAGGTCAAAGGATGCCATGCCGCAAAGGGTATAGCTGACCCATGATACTCGACCAAAGGGGGTGCGGGGAATCGCGCCAATCGATAATCACGCGCTTACCAGATATTGGGATGGTGGCGGGGGTTCTGCCGAGTGCCGTTGGATGTCATACGGGATCTGCGATGGCAATTTTTGGCAAAAACGGCAAAAGAAAACCACCCCCCACGTTACGAAAATGAACCCACCTAAAACAGGTGGGTGCCCTCATCGACCGTTCCAGCGTCCTTAACAACGAAGGATACCTGTACTACGTACGACTGTGTGGGCTCCCTAAATAAACGCGACGGTTCACCCAGTTGCTCCGCGGGGGGCGGAATACTTACATCATAAAGCGGCACTTTATCGATTCCAGTCTTGACATTACAAAAATCGTGTCGGACGATTACGGCGCCTTGGGCTCGAGCCGTCTGCGCGGTTGGTCCTTTTGCGTTTGACCTGCTGAATCGTTGTTTTGGAGCATGTTTTTATGCCGACGTCGTTGACCGAACTTTTTTCTCCCGCTTGCCATTTGTGTCCGCGCCGTTGCGGTGCGGCGCGCGATGAGGGTGCGCGCGGCGTATGCGGTGCTAACGACACGCTCAAGGTGGCCCGTGCGGCGCTTCATATGTGGGAGGAGCCGCCTATCTCGGGCGAGGCCGGTTCGGGCACGATCTTCTTTAGCGGCTGCTCGCTCAAATGCGTCTATTGCCAGAACCACGAGATTTCGACGGGCAATTTTGGGCTTGAGATTATGCCCGAGCGCCTGGTCGAGATTATGTTGGAGCTGCAGGACCAGGGTGCAAACAATATTAACCTGGTGACGGCGACGCACTACGCGCACCTGCTGCCGGCTGCGATTGCCGCGGCACGGGCGCGCGGGCTGGTTGTTCCAATCGTCTACAACACGAGCGGTTATGAGCGCGCGAGTGCCGTGGCGGCGCTCGGCGATCTGGTCGATGTGTGGCTAACCGACTTTAAATATGCCGATGCGGGGCTTGCGCAGTCGCTCTCTCACATTAAGGACTACCCGCGTGTGGCCGTGTCGGGTTTGGCGCAAATGGCGCGCGAGATTGAGCGCCGTGGGGGAAAGCTGGTGGACGAGGACGGGCTCATGAAGCGCGGCATGATCGTGCGTCACCTGGTGTTGCCGGGGCATGCGGACGATTCGTGTCGCGTGCTAGACCTGGTGTGGCAGACGGTGGGTGATGTGCCGATCTCGGTCATGAACCAGTACACGCCCAATGCGCTCATGCGCGAGCAGGGCGGCGACTTGGCGCGAGCCGTGACGCGCGAGGAGTACGAGCGGGTGCTCGACCATGCCGACGACTTGGGCTTTACGACGATGTTCTGGCAAGAGGGCGGCGCGGTAGACGAGAGCTTTACCCCAGCGTTCGACACTACCGGCGTCCTCACCAGCGCAAAGTAGCTCTTTTGAGCAGTCTTTTTGGGACGGGGCTATTTTAGCTGCCCCTGCCGTTAATCGTCCAAATCGTTTTCGCTATCTGCCTGGGTAGCTAAAAAAGCCCCGTCCCAAAAAGACTGCTCCCGGTGGGGGTCGAGCTACCATCCGAAAAGTAGTCAAAAAAGCCCCGTCCCAAAAAGACTGGGTATTGGGCGTTGACAGTTGGCGAGCCGTAGGTAAAATATCAACTTGTCCTGGGGACGTAGCTCAGTTGGGAGAGCGCTGCCGTCGCATGGCAGAGGCCGAGGGTTCGACTCCCTTCGTCTCCACCCTTGGATTTGATAAGCCGTCGACATTGTGTCGGCGGCTTTTTTTAAAAAGAAAGGGCTGCACTATGGCCGAGCTTGATTCCCAACCATTGTCCGACGAGGAGCGCGCCGAGTTGGAAGAGCTCCGCGCTGAGAAGGCCCGCCGCGAGGCCCAGGAAGAGGCCCGTCGCGAGCGTGAGGAGCTGGCCGCCCTGCGTGCCGAGCATGCGAAGGCCGAGGAGGCTGCCGCGAGCGCCGCATCCGAGCCGGCGCCCGCGCCCGTGCTCAAGCCCGCCGCTGCGAAGCCTGCGCCTGCTGCACCCAAGCCTCAGCCTAAAAAAGCCGCCCGCCCCAAGCCCGCCGAGTCCAAGCCGAGCCGTGACGAGATGACGTTTGCCCAGCGCATGGTCACTTCCAAGGAGCCCACGGCCGAGGGCGAGATCCCCGGTATGGCCCCGGCTCAAAAGATCATCATCGCGCTCGCCTTGGTCGCGTTTGTCGTCTTTATGGGCTACACGATCATGACCAGCATGGGCCTGCTCTAACCGATTTGCATCGGGCGTCATGTCCGCATGCTCTGCTCTCGTCCAACCCTCAACCTCTGCACAACGCATCCGAAAGGTCGCCCCATGGCTTTGACCGACATCTCGCATCCCACCGACATCGCAATGCTCACCGATCTGTACGAGCTCACTATGGCCCAGGGCCTGTGGGAGAGCGGCAAGGCCAATGAGCAGGGCTGTTTTACGGCGTTTTACCGCGACCATCCGTTTGGCAGCGCCTACGCCGTCATGTGCGGCACCGCCGAGCTGCCCGAGCTGGTCGAGAACCTGCGCTTTACGCCCGAGGATATCGACTACCTCGCATCGCTCCAGGCCCCGGCCGGCGGCGCGATGTTCAAGCCTGAATTCCTCGACTACCTGCGCGGTTTTCGTGCGCATGTAAACATCGACGCCGTCCCCGAGGGCGAGCTCGTCTTTCCGCGCGAGCCCATGGTGCGCGTCACCGGCCCCGCGCTGGAGTGCCAGCTGCTCGAGACGGCGCTGCTCAACATCGTCGGCTTCCAGACGCTTGTCGCCACCAAGACGGCGCGCGTGGTGCTGGCGGCGGACGGCCGTCCCGTGGCCGAGTTTGGCCTGCGCCGCGCCCAGGGTCCCGATGGCGGCCTGGCCGTCGCGCGCGCGAGCTACGTTGCCGGCTGCTCCTCTACGTCCAATGTGCTCGCCGGTCGCCGCTACGGCATTCCCGTCTTTGGCACGCATGCGCACAGCTGGGTGATGAGCTTCGATTCCGAGCTCGAGGCTTTCCGTGCCTTTGCCAAGTCGAGCCCCAAGAACTGCACGCTGCTCATCGACACTTATAATGTGCGCGAGGGCTGCGAGCATGCCATTACGGTTGCCAAGGAGATGGAGGCGGCGGGCGAGCGTCTGTCGGCCATTCGCATCGACTCAGGCGACCTCGCCAAGCTGTCCAAGTATGTCCGCGGCCGTTTTGATGCCGAGGGCCTGCCCTATGTGGGGATCTCGGTTTCCAACGATCTGGATGAATACACGATTCAGTCGCTGCTTGACCAGGGTGCGCCCATCGATAGCTTTGGCGTGGGCACCAAGCTCGCGACCTGCTACGACCAACCGGCGCTGGGCGGCGTGTACAAGCTTTCCGCCCGCCGTGCGAGCGAGGCGGACCCGTGGACGCCGGTGGTCAAGCTCTCCGAGCAGCCCTACAAGCGCACGATTCCGGGCGTGCAGCGCGTGCGCCGCTATTACGACGGCTTTGGCGGCCCGGTCTGCGACATGATCTATGACGAGGACCATCTGGCGGGGGAGGGCGCCGCGCGCGGCAATACCCTCGTGGCCGTGAACGATGCCGCCCTGGTGACCGACGTGTCCGAGCTTGAGTATCGCGAGCTGCTGGCGCCGATCGTGCGCGACGGCAGCGCTGTTGCCCCGCGCGAGAGCATCGAGGCCGCACGCGAGCGTTGCGCTTGGGCGCTGGACCATCTGGATCCGGTCTACAAGCGCTTCCTGTACCCGCAGACCTATGTGGTGGGCATGGAGCAGGGCCTGGCGCAGGTGCGTGACGAGCTCGTGCGCAAGAACATGGCCGCGGCTTCTGCCTTTCCCTGGGCTCGCTAATTTTGTTGGATGTAGGGTGGAATTACGTTCCCTCTGCCGTCAGCTCGCCCGAGCCCTCAACAGTTGATTGGTTTGACGTATGACGACTTCTTATAAAACGATGGTGGTAAAGATCGGTTCGTCCACGGTGGTGGGCGCCGATGGCAAGGTCAACCGCGCCTTTATCGGCGGGCTTGCCGATCAGGCTGCTGCCCTGCGCAAACTCGGCTGGCGTCTGGTCGTGGTGAGTTCGGGCGCCATTGCCTGTGGCTATCCCGTGCTGGGCTTTGACCGCAAGCCGGTCGGTGACCTGCCGAGCCTGCAGGCCTGCGCCTCGGCCGGTCAGTGCATCATCTCGTCGGCCTACGACGAGGAGTTCCATGCGCGCGACCTGCTTACCTCGCTCGTGCTGCTCACACGTCACGACACGGCCCGTCGCACGTCCTATCTGCACGCGCGCGACGCGCTGCTGCGTCTGGTGGAACTGGGCGTGGTGCCGGTCGTCAACGAGAACGACACCGTTACCGTCGACGAGATTAAGTTTGGCGACAACGACACGCTGGCGGCGCTTGTGGGCTGCCTGGTTTCTGCCGACCTGTGCGTGACGCTCTCGGACATCGACGGCCTCTATACCGCCAATCCGCACGAGGACCCCACGGCCGAGTTCGTCCCAGTCGTGCATAGGATCGATGCCAAGATTATCGCGTCGGCGGGCGATTCTTCCACATCGGTTGGCACAGGCGGCATGATTACCAAGATCCGCGCGAGCCGCATCCTGATGACGGCGGGCATTCAGAGCGTGATTTGCTCGGGCGAGGAGCCCGATGCGCTCGTGCGCCTTGCCCGCGGCGAGAGCGTGGGTACGCTGTTCGATCCGCCGGCGGAGCGCCTGGACATTGCGCCCCGCAAGCTGTGGATTGCACTGGGCGACAAGGCGCATGGCTCGGTGACGGTCGATGACGGCGCCGCGAAGGCGCTGGTCAGCCGCGGTTCTTCCCTGCTTGCGGTGGGTATTCGCAAGGTCGATGGCACGTTTGCCGAGGGCGATGTGCTCGACGTGTGCGATCCGAGCGGCATGGTTGTCGCCCGCGGTATCGCCGAGGCCGATTCGGACGTGCTGGAGCTTGCAGCCGGACGCCGCCAGGACCAGATTGCCGGCAACCGCTTGCTGGCAGACTTGGCCGAGAAGCCCGCGATCCACCGAGACAACTTGATCGTCTTTGCATAAAGAAAGACAGCGCTGCGGATCGTTTCCCGCAGCGCTGTCTTTCTCGTGCCGGCACTTGGGGACGTTCCTATTGTGCCGGCTGATGGGGGACACTCCTTTGCTAGAAGATTCGACGCAGGTCTCCGCGGTTGAGGGCCTCGTCGAAGAGGTGCTTGAACACCACGCTGCCGTGCAGGCCGTCGTGCTCGAACTCGTTGGTCACCCAGGCATGTGAGTTGCCCACGCGACTGAGCGTGTCGAGCTGCAGGCCCGAATCCACGTACATGTCGTCGAAATACACCGCGGCTTGGAGCGGCACCTCGTTGCAGGCCAGGCGCTGCGGGTCGTAGATCTTGTCCCAGCTGGTGTCTTCCATCAGCAGGTCCATGGCGGGCTTGAAGGGCTTGAGCTCGGGCATCTGCTCAAACATCCACGGGAACATGGCCTCGCCGGTAAACATGAGTGGGCGCGCGAGGGTGTCGAACTCGGCACGATGGGCCTTTTCCTCGGCGGCTGCCCAGCCAATGGGCATCGTGTCGCCATCGGCGTAGATGAATTCCTGCAGCGTCCAGTACAGCGGATTCGTGCGCGTGTTGGTGCGCTCGAAGGCGCGCATCAAAAAGCTGTCTGATACCGAGGATCCGCAGTTCAGCGTACCGTCGCCATTAACAAACGCGTGGTCGATAATCCAGTGCATGCGCTCAAAGCTCGGCTTCATGCCAAAGTCGCTGCCCATGAGCTGCAGGCGCTCGACCGTCATCGGCGAGCCGTCGGGCAGCGCGGGCTTTTGCTCCTCGAGGGCATCTGCCAGGGCCGCCACGCGCTCGACGTCGGCGGGGTAGCGGTCGTAATACTGCTGAGTCTTGGCCGCCATACGCGGGAAGGTGTGCGCGTAGACCTCGCTGGCACTCGCCGGTACGTGGGGAATGCCGCCGCAGGTAAAGCTCGCCGCCACGCCCTCGGGGAAGAGCGACAGATAGCTCAACGTCAAAAAGCCGCCGTAGCTCTGGCCGAGTGTGACCCAGGGCTTGCCGCCAAAGCCCACCAGGCGCAGGTACTCAAAGTCGCGCACGATGGAGCTGGCGAGGTGGCGCTTGAGAAAATCCGCCTGCGAGCGGGCCGCATCGGAGCCTGCCGCCTCGGCGCGCTCACCCAGTGCGGCAATCGTGCGCCCGTCTACACAGCTGCTGCGCCCGGTACCGCGCTGGTCGGGCAGGACGACGCGGAAGTGCTTGACGGCCTCCTCGATCCAGCCGTCGCTTGTGGGCGACAGCGGACGCGGGCTCTCACCGCCGGGGCCGCCCTGCAAAAAGAGGAGGAGTGGCAGGTCGTCGTTGATACGGTCGGGAGCGCAAACCACGCGGTAGAAAAGCTTGATGCTCTCGGGTGCGCCGGCGATGGGCGCCGGCATGGCGCCGCGGCGCATGGTGCTGCCGAAGGCCAAAAGCATTGGCTCCAGGCCGCGCCAATCCAAGGGGACGTCGATGCTGTGGTCCTCGACATAGAGGCCGGGGACGTGGTACGAAGTGATGAGGGCCATGCGGTACTTCCGTTCGTTGCGGTGTTTCGGGTTGACCAATTCTACCGCCGCCAGCGAGGATGCGCATAAATCGGCTACCATGGTTGGCAAACTACTAAGAGAAAGGGCCGCCCATGTCGGTCGATATAGCCACGTATGTCCACGATCTTGCCGTTGCCGCCAAGGCAGCGTCGGCCTCGCTTGCCACGGCGAGCGACGAGCAGCGCCAGGAGGCCGTGCGCGCCATGGCCGCGGCGCTGCGCGATGGCGTCGATTCCATCGTCGCCGCCAACGAGCTCGATATGTCCGCTGCGCGCGATGCGGGCACCTCGGCGGGGCTCCTCGACCGTCTGCTGCTGACGCCCAAGCGCGTCGAGGGCATGGCCGCCGGCCTGGAGAAGCTCGCTGAGCTGCCCGATCCTGTCGGCCGCGTGCTCGACCACCGCGTACTTGCAAGTGGTGTGGACCTCACCCGCGTGAGCGTGCCGCTGGGCCTGGTCGCCATGGTGTATGAGGCGCGCCCCAACGTGACGGCCGATGCCGCGGGCATCTGCATCCGCACCGGCAACGCCTGCATTCTGCGCGGCGGTTCGCTGGCCTATCACTCGTGCGCCATGATTGCCGAACTGCTGGCCGATGCGCTCGAGGCCAAGGGTTTCCCGCGCGAGGCTATCTCGATGATCGAGTCCACCGACCGCGAGGCCACCGGCGAGCTCATGAAGCTTCGCGGCATCGTCGACGTGCTTATTCCGCGTGGCGGTGCGGGCCTGATCCAGCGCTGCGTGCGCGAGTCGCTTGTGCCGGTTATCGAGACGGGCACGGGAAACTGCCATATCTACGTGCATGAGTCGGCCGACTTTGACAAGGCGCTCAACATTATCGTCAATGCCAAGACCCAGCGCGTGGGCGTGTGTAACGCCGCCGAGTCGCTGCTTGTGGACCGCGTCGTGGCAGATTCGTTTTTGCCGGCGGTCGTGGCCGTGCTGCACGACCACGGCGTGCTGATTCACGGCGACGGGGCCGCGTGTGCCGCATGCGCCGACGCCGGTCTTGCCGAGGGCGACGACTACGTGGCCGCGACCGAGGAGGACTGGGGCCGCGAGTACCTGGCGCTCGAGATGAGCGTGAAGGTCGTGGCGAACGAGGACGAGGCCATCGCGCACATCAACCGCTATGGCACTATGCATTCCGAGGCCATCATCGCCGAGGACGCGGACGCTTGCGAGCGCTTTTTGGATGAGATCGATGCCTCGGCCGTGTATGCCAACGCCAGCACGCGCTTTACCGACGGCGGCGAGTTTGGCCTGGGCGCCGAGATCGGCATCTCGACCCAAAAGCTCCACGCCCGCGGCCCCTTTGCCGCCGAGGCCCTCACCACCTACAAATACAAGCTCCGCGGCACCGGCCAGGTCCGCCCCTAAACCTCCCAAAAAGGGACAGGTTTATTTTGGCAGGTTTTATCTGCGGTTTTGCCGGGCGACGCGTTCGCCCGGCTTTTTTCTCCGTATGCCTTTTCTGCCTTTCGGCTTGAGCCGCGGCGATATACGATAGTGACACCGTGTCTTAGCACCGACTCACCTGGAGGTATTGCCATGTCTCAGACGCTTTCCGCCGGAATCACCCGCGACCGTGCGTTCGAATTGCTCAACGAGCACAACAAGGATCCGTTCCACATCACCCACGGCGAAACGGTCGAGGGCACCATGCGCTACTTTGCGCGCGAGTTCGACCCCGAGAACGAGGAGTTTTGGGGCATCGTCGGCCTGCTGCACGACCTGGATTGGGAGGAGCATGAGGACGACCCCGTGAACCACACCATCTATGCGGCCGAGATCCTCGAGGGCGAGGGCGCATCGCCCGAGCTCATCCGCGCCATCCAGACGCATACCTCGGACTTCAACACCTCGCTGCCCAAGCCCGAGCTGCAGATGGAAAAGATCCTGTTTGCCTGCGACGAACTTACCGGCCTGATTGGGGCTGCCGTGATCATGCGTCCGAGCAAGAGCGTCATGGACTTTACGACCAAGTCGCTCAAGAAGAAGTTCAAGGACAAGCGCTTTGCCGCCGGCTGCTCGCGCGACGTGATTACGCAGGGCGCCGAGATGCTGGGCTGGGAGCTCCCCGAGCTTTTCGACCGCACCATCGCGGCCATGCAGTCCTTCGCGCCCGACCGCGACACCTTCCAGGCCTAACCTGCCAAAAAGGGACAGGTTTATTTTGGTAGGTTTTATCTGGGAAGACGCTTCCGTTGGACGTTATTCAGCGGAAGCGTTTTCTGTTTAACATGGTGGCGCTTGCGAATGGCGGCGCCTCGCGGCAGGCAGCTGCGCTTCGCCGTATCCGTAACTCGGTAAACGCGACGCTAGGACGCGTTCTTAATAATCCATATTCCGAGTCCGGTCAGCAGCTGAACCTGCTTAACGGTTAGCCCTTCTTTTCGAAGCGCGAGAATCGCCTCATTGCGAAGTGGCTTGGAGACAGATTTGAGTTCCGTCGGAGCGCATCCTGCGACACTCTGCACGATTGCCGTGCCAAATGAATATGGTTTCCCATAAGGCACCAAGCGATAAGCTCGATATTGTGTTTGGGGAGGATTGCATCGAGGATCTGAAGCATGGCGATTCGGTCCTCGGCATCGTCAAACAGCAATTGCCCTCCGTTTCCACGCAACGTGACGTGGAAATAACCGGTTGGTGACTTTGAACGAGGTTTTCTCGGCATGGCCCCTCCTTTAGCTTGGATGGGCTGAAGATACCTCATTCGGAGGCTTCGGTTGTCGAGATTCAGTTTACCGACTATAGCTGCTACCTGCCGAAATGTTATTGCGTTTTCAAATTGATGCTTTTTAATGGTAATTGAGCAAGACGGGTGCGCTTGTTGCGGATACGGGCGTTGGTTGCGTCGATCTGGACGGCCCTCGCGTGATGTCATCACAAATGGGCTTCACGCATTTTCGCGGCGATAGAAAAATGGCCGGGGCTTACAAACAAAACGGAGCACCCGACCATTTACCAATTGTTTGTTGACGTTTCCCCAGATAAAACCTGCCAAAATAAACCTGTCCCTTTTTGGCAGGTTAGTTGAGGGCGGCTTGGGATAGGCGGGCTTCAGCGTCTTCCTCGGTGACGCCCAGGGCCACGGCAATCTCCTCGATGGAGCGGCGCTTGGCTTCCTTGAGTACGCGCATGTAGTAAGAGCTGGGCTTTTTATCTGCTTCCTCGGCCTGGCGAATACGGTGCATCATTGTTTTTGCCACGCGGACCGTCTCGGGCGCACCCAGCTTGAGCTGCTGCTTAAAGTGCGTCTCCTCGAGCGAGCTGTTGCGCTCGGTAAAGGTGTCGCACTCCAGCTCGTCGTAATGGCTCAGTAGGTGCTCGGCATCTTGCTCGGAGATGGCGGCATGCAGACGGTCGGCCTGCGCCACGGGGTACATGAGGATCGTCTGCGCATGTCCCTGCTTGGTCTCGAGCAACAGCATGGGCTGCGGTGTGTCTTCCCTAAAACCGACGACGGTGCAGACTCCCTGACCCGGATGAATGACGTGTTGACCGATTGAGAACATGCTACCTCCAACTTATACGAATTTACGTATGTCTAGAATACCACGCTGACGTGCGCAAACCCTTACTTTATGCAGGAAAAGCACACAAATCTGATAGGTAAGAGTATTCGATATTCTGAGCTGCCCATGCAGATGTTTATGCATTTTCGGCGAGTGCACAACCAGCAGGCAGACCGCCATCTTTGAATGGCCTTGCGACAACTGTGGTCAATTATGTGCATATGCAATATCGATTGACTTTACCCTGCGACAGTAGTTACCGCTTGTGATAGAGTGCTGCAAACTCTGGCTTTTGCCCTACGAGTGACCAAGAGCTCGGGGGCTTTAACACAAGGAGGATCTATGCCCGAGAAGATTGAAGAGCTGGTACGCGCTGCGCTTGCTGCGGCCCAGGAGGCCGGCGACCTTTCCGCATTTGAACTTGACGATTGCGCTATCGAGCGACCGGCTGACACTTCTCATGGCGAGTGGACCTCCACCATGGCCCTGAAGTCCGCCAAGCTGGCTCACTGCGCCCCGCGCAAGATCGCCGAGGCCGTCGTTGCCCATATGCCCGAGGATCCCGCGATCGAGAAGGTCGAGATCGCCGGCCCTGGCTTCATCAACTTCTACCTCTCCGTCTCCGTTAAGAATGCCATCTTCGGCGAGGCCCGCGAGAAGGGCATGGACTTCGCTAAGTCCAACGTCGGCGGCGGCCTGAAGACCCAGGTCGAGTTTGTCTCCGCCAACCCCGTCGGCCCCATGCATATTGGCCATGGCCGTTGGGCCGCTCTGGGCGACTCCCTCTGCCGCGTTATGGACCATGCCGGTTACGATATCCAGCGTGAGTTCTATATCAACGACCACGGCTCTCAGATGAACACCTTCGGCAACTCCATCAGCACGCGCTACATGCAGCTTGCCGACATCATCGCCAAGCAGGGCGTGGATATCGACGAGGCTCACAAGCTGCTGATTGCCGACCGCGATGCTTTTGTTGCCGACGAGAACGACGCGCATCCCGAGACCCATCCGTATCAGGACAACTTTGCCGAGACTCTGGGCAAGGATTCCTACGGCGGCGACTACATCATCGACGAGGCCGCCGAGTTCTGGCGCACCGACGGCGACAAGTGGGTCGACGCCGATCCGCAGGAGCGCATGGAGAGCTTCCGCGAGCGCGGCTACGTAAAGATGGTCGACAACATGCGTAATCTCTGCCACGCCGTCAACTGCGACTTCGATCGTTGGTTCTCCGAGCGCTCACTGTATGTGAAGGACACCGAGGGCGAGACCGCCGGCACCTCCGCCGTCGACCGCGCTTTTGAGAAGCTCGACAAGATGGGCTACCTCTACACCAAGGACGGAGCCCTGTGGTTCCGCTCCACCGACCTGGGTGACGACAAGGACCGCGTCCTGATCAAGTCCGACGGCGAGTACACCTACTTCGCCTCCGACGTTGCCTATCACTGGGACAAGTTCCAGCGCGTCGACCACGTCATCGACATCTGGGGCGCCGACCACCATGGCTACATCGACCGCGTCCGCTGTGTCTGCGACGCTCTTGGCTATCCCGGCAAGTTCGAGGTTCTGCTGGGCCAGCTCGTCAACCTGCTGCGCAACGGCAAGCCCGTCCGTATGTCCAAGCGCAAGGGCACCATGGTGACCCTGCAGGAGCTTGTTGACGAGGTCGGTTCCGACGCCGCCCGTTACACGCTCATCTCCAAGAGCTCCAACCAGATGGTCGACTTCGATATCGAGGCCGTTAAGAAGCGTGATAACTCCAACCCGGTCTACTACGTGCAGTACGCTCACGCTCGTGTGTGCTCCATTCTGCGCCGTGCCGCTGACGTTACGCCCGAGCAGGCTGACGAGATGGGTATGAAGGCCGTCGCCGCCAAGGCCATCGGCGAGAACGTCGACTACTCGCTGCTGACCGACCCCACCGAGCTCGCCCTGTCGCGTAAGCTCAACGAGCTCGCCGACCTCATCGCCAGCTGCGCTCGCGACCGCGCCCCGTTCCGCCTGACGCACTTTGCCGAGGAGCTCGCCGGCGACTTCCACAGCTTCTACGCTGCCTGTCAGGTGCTTCCGAGCGAGGGCCGTCCCGTCGATCCCGAGCTTTCACGCGCCCGTCTGGCCGCTTGCGACGCCGTCCGCGTGACGCTCGCCCTGGTGCTCACTCTGGTTGGCGTTTCTGCACCCGAGCAGATGTAATCTACGGGTCGTTTGACCGTGTAGGTTTGGCTTTGCTGAGCCCTATAAGCCCGATCTCCATGCGGAGGTCGGGCTTTTTGCGTTTGGCGGGGCTTTTTGGCGTGTTGAAAAATGCTACAAAAACGCAACTATACCGGTTTACGGGGCTGAATTGCTGACTGGCGACCATAGCAACAGCAGCGAAAATAAAATCGCAGGTAGACGGCTTGCCGAATATTAAAAATGCAGGGTATGGTTGGCTTACGCCGTTCTTGCACCGTAATCCGCGATCGTTTTGAAAACGACCCCTTGGGGACGGAGGAAAACGGATCATTTTTGTCCGGTGGGAGAGCGGTGCGAAACCGTCCGCCACGAATCGGGCTTATCTACTACGTTTAGTCGCATACCCCGAACCATGCCGAAAAGTACGATATTAAAACCGCAGGTAGCGGGCTTGCGATTTTAGGAAGATCGAGGGGATGGTCAGGGGTCGCGGGTCAAACGTAGTAGATAGGCGCGTTTTGTGGCGCGGCTATTCCGGATGCCACGGCTTCACTCCTCTGGTGAGACAGAGGAAGCGCTTTTGAGGGAGAGTGTCCCTTTTGACCAGTTGTATAAGAACGTCCAATGACTAAGTTGCAGGTGGTGGCGGTTGTGTTACACTAACGCTGCGTATTTGACGTAATCATCTCGATACAGATCAATGATGCCCGTTGTGTTTTGAACGGAGCTAGACTGTTTAGCCGCCCTGAAGGTTTATGCAGGGAGCATGTGATCACAGGGCTTTAAAAGAAAGTTGAGCAAACACTGTGTCTGATCAACAGCAAGAAAATGAAATAAGCACGGCACAAACCACTCCCGCTGCACCGGTTGCGTTGGACCAGATCGCGAAACCCGCACCGTCGCAGGCGTCGGTCCCCGAGACACACCAGAACGCTGTCTCGGCTTCGAGTGAGAACCCTGTTCCCGTCGCACCTGTTACCGGGGAGGAGGCTGCGCCCGTGAAGCCCAAGCGCACGCGTCGTGTGGCCAAGCCCGCTGCGGATGGCGATGAGGCTGCAAAGCCCAAACGCCGCACCACGCGCACGACGCGTGCCAAGCGTCCGGTTTCCGCCGAGGTTTCGGCGCCGCTTTCAGATGAGGTTGCGCAGGCCCGCGCGCTTGCGCAGATCAGCGAAGCCCAGGTTGTTCGTGCTCGCCGTCGTGCCGCCGAGCGCGATGCCGCGGCTCTGACCGAACTCGCGGCTCCGTCCGCCCCCGAGGCGCCTTCGGCTCCGGCTCCCGAGCAGGTAGCAGAAAAGCCGGCTCCGCGCACGCGCCGTCGCACGGCGGCCAAGGTCCAGCAGGCTGCCGAGCAGGCTTCGTTCGATGCCGCCGAGACCCCGGTTCGCTCTGCGGCGGGGGAGGACGCTTCCTCTGCTGAGTCTGTCGTGCCTGCCGAGGCCGGCGGTGCATTTGTCGTCGATCCTGCTTTGCGCCCGCATCGCCGCGGCCGCAAGCCCAAGGCATTTGTCGAGGCGGAGAAGGCGGCCGCTGCCGCGGCTTCTGTCCAAGATGCTCCGGCGTTCGTCGAGCCTACAGCGGCTGTCGTGGTTTCGGCCGAGGGCGCTGATGTTCCTGAGGTCGCTGTTTCTGCCGCTGCCGAGTCTGCCGACGTTCGTCCCGGGCGCAGCCGTCACACCGCAGCCAAACGCCCAGCTAAGGCAGAGGCGAAGTCCGGCGCCGAATCTGCGGTAGCTGAGTCTACCGAGGCGAGCGTCGACACGACTCCCGAGACGGAGGGCGCCGATCGGTCGGCAGGCGAGAAGCCCAAGCGCACGCGCAAGAAATCTTCCAAGACCAAGTCTGCCGAACAGCAGGGGGATGCTGAGCAACAGCCCGAGTCCGACGCTAAGTCGGACGGCGAGACCCCGGCGACCGCCGATGCGCCCACGACGCCTGCCGTCGAGAGCGCTGAGGCCGAAGAGGGTTCCCGCCCCAACCGCCGTCAGCACAAGCGCAACGATGAGCGCAGCGAGCGCAAGGATGATCGTAACAACGACCGCCGCAGCCGCCAGCGCGATCGCAAACAGCGCAATAAGGAGCGCAACGCAGCTCCGACCGAGCCAACGCTTTCGCGCGAGGAGCTCGCGGCCATGAAGGTCGCCGAGCTGCGCGAGAAGGCCAAGGAGTTCGAGATCGAGACGACCGGCAAGAAGAAGGCCGAGCTCGTCGAAGAGATCTACACCACAGCCGCGAAGGCCGAGGGCTTCCGCGATATTAAGGGCATCCTGCAGATTCGCCCGGACAGCTCCGGCATTATCCATGCCCACGGCTACATGAAGTCCAATGACGACGCCTTCGTGCCCGCCTACCTCATCCGCTCCGCGCGTCTGCGCACGGGCGACGTGATCGAGGGTTCGCTTCGCCCCTCGCGCGGCGGCGACAAGCGTGCCGGTCTCGCCAAAATCACGACCGTCAACGGTCTTGATCCTGAGCAGGCCCGTAACCGCCCCAAGTTCGGCGATCTCACGCCGGTCTACCCCAATGAGCCGCTGCGCATGGAGCATGGCAAGGATTCCATTACCGGTCGCGCCATCGATATCGTGTCGCCGATCGGCAAGGGCCAGCGTGGCCTGATCGTGTCACCGCCCAAGGCCGGTAAGACTACGATTCTCAAGAAGATCTGCCAGTCTATCTCGATCAACAATCCCGAGGTGCACCTCATCTGCCTGCTCGTCGACGAGCGCCCCGAAGAGGTCACCGATATGCAGCGCTCCATTGAGGGCGAGGTCGTGGCCTCCACCTTCGATATGCCCGCCGACAACCATACCCGCGTGGCCGAGCTCGTCATCGAGCGCGCCAAGCGCATCGTGGAGTTGGGCGGCGACGTCGTGGTGGTTCTCGACTCCATCACGCGTCTTGCCCGTGCGTACAACCTGGCGGCGCCCGCCTCGGGCCGCATCCTTTCGGGCGGCGTCGATTCGGCGGCCCTGTATCCGCCTAAACGCTTCCTGGGTGCTGCCCGCAATATCGAAAACGGCGGCTCACTCACCATCCTTGCTTCCGCCCTTATCGATACCGGCTCCAAGATGGACGAGGTCATCTTTGAGGAGTTCAAGGGCACCGGCAACATGGAGCTCAAGCTCGACCGTGACCTGGCCGACCGCCGCATCTTCCCGGCCATCGACCCCGTTGCCTCGGGCACGCGCAACGAGGACCTGCTGGTCGACGAGCAAATGCGCCCGTTTGTCTTTGGCCTGCGTCGCATCCTCGCCGGCATGAACAACACCGAGCGCGCGGCAGCGTCGTTTATCAAGGGCCTTAAGGGCACTAATACCAACCAGGAATTTTTGGTGCGTTCGGCCAAAAAGCACAGCGATTACGAGCAGATGTTCTAGTCCGTCCGCTGCACGCGACAGCAACCATAGACATGCCAGAAGGGCCGGGGTTTAGATCCTGGCCCTTTTCGTATAGCCGCTCGCCAACGATTATTGACCTCACGACCGGCAAGCAGCGATTTTCCCGTTTCAATTCCGCTTCGTCGCTTGCAATCCCCAAGGGGGTTTCGCATAATAGCAGTTAAGCTTCGCGACGGAAAACGCAGATGAAACGAACCTTATACCGTTGCTTTGGGGCATAGCCCCGCTTCATCTTCTCTCGCGCAGCCAACTGAATGATGCGATTTGGGTGCTGGAAGATGGGGAGAGCTCATGGCTTCTTCTGATGCAACACAACGAGCAGTCCTTGCCGGACTTTCCTGCGGGATCGGCCTTGCCGCACCCGTGGTCGTGTATGCCGCTACACTGCCGTTTTCGTCAATCAACGAGACGGTCGTCGCGGGTGCTGTTCCCTTTGCCGTGGGCGCAGTGGCCGGCGTGGGTATCTATGCCGCCTCGCTGGGTATCTCTGAGTATCGTGCGGAGCACGATGGCCGCCTGTTTGAGCCCGATGCCGTGGGCGGCGCCGCTCAGTTTAGTCGGACCTACAACGAGTTCAAGACCGCCTCTATTCCCGTTCAGCAGGATGAGGCTGCTCCCCGGGCTGCTGCTCCTGTCACTTTGGACGAGCAGGGTCAATCCTCTTCGCTTCTCTCCGGTCTAACCGGCGCGTTTCAGCGCCGTCATGCCGATGATGGCGTTCCGACCATCGCCCGTGCCGCCAACGCCATGGACGAGGCCGATGCCTGGGCTATGATCGATAGCATGCTCGACGACGATTCGCCGGTTAGCTGCGATCCCGCTCGCTCGCGCGATATCTACCAGGTCGCAATTGACGAGCTCACAAACGGTGAAAAGACTGGCTCCTATAACCGCGACGACATCGCTGCTGCCGCACGTGCCGTCTCGGGCTCTCATGCCGCCCCTGCGGGCAGCACTGCAGCTTTCGTGGCGCTTGTGGCCAACGCTGCCAACAATGCCGCCTATAACGGTGCTTCGTCGGCTGCGTACACCTCTGCCGCGGCGGCCGCTTCGACCGGCCAGCAGGGCGCAGCTCAGCCGGCTCCTGTCGCCGACCCCTTTTCCGATGAGCCCCTGGTTGTCGACGAGGAGACCATCGCCGCTCGTCGTGCTGCCGAAAGCTCGCTTTGGGGCGCTTCGGCCCAAATGCAGGCGCGGGATGCGGTGCCGTACAACGCCAAGCTCGCCAGCATGCCCATCATTTCCGATGCCAAGGGTGTGGATCTCGCCGATTTGGACGAGCCCGCCGCCATCACTGCCTCTATCGATGCCCAGAATCGCGTGGATACCGACAGTCTCCCCGATGCCTCCCTCGAGGAAGATATCCCCATGGCCGATTATTCGGGCCACGAGGACATGTGGGCCGCCGCCATGGCGATCATGGCCGAGGTCGCCGAGCCCGCCCCCGCGCCGATGCCCACGCCTGCAGCCTCACCTGTGTCTGTTGCTCCCGTCTATGTCGGCCGCCACAGCTCCGTGTTTCCCGAGGATACCGCGCGTATCTCGCGCGAGAGTATCGAGCGCGCCGAGGCTATCGCCGCCGGCGTTATGGAAAACCGTCGCCACGAGCGCGTCAATCAGATCCTTGAGGAAGAGATCGAGCGCCTGCAGTCCTCTACCGCCAAGCGTACGGGCCGTGCCTATTTGAGTGTTATCGAGGGCGGTACCGCCAGTTTTACGCCGCTTCGTGCCGAGGCCTAGTTCTGCATGATTAAGATCGATCGTAAGTGGGCGGTTGCGGCCTGCGCCATGGTGTTGCTGATCTGGGGCAATTCACTGGTTCCCGGCACGGGGTCCGGCTCACTGAGCTTGGCGATCATGGAGGACGTCCGCGGGTTTTTGCATAGCTTGAGCCTGCCGTATGAATGGGTAACCAACTTTGTCGTCCGCAAGTGCGCACACTTTACCGAGTATATGGTGCTCGGTGTTTTGGTGACACATGCCTTTGATATCGAGGGTCGACGCACTTTTGACAGACTGCTTTCCACGGTGGTTTTTCTGTTGCTGGTCCCCTCAATCGACGAGACGATTCAGTTATTTGTGCCGGGACGCGCCGGCATGATTACCGACGTGATGATTGACTGCTGCGGAGCGGCTACCGGCGTCGTGCTCCGATATCTCCTCCGATCGCTTGTATGCACCAAAAAGGCCGCCTAGGACGTTTTGCTTGGTCCTAGGCGGCCTTGTGCGTTTGGGGGCCCTGCAGGGCGCGATAGCGTTGTCTGCGCGTTATACGAGCCCGGCGATACCGTGTGTCGTTGGTGCACCCTTTACTGGAGCGCCTGTGCGCCAAGGGCCAGACAGCCCATGATGCCCTGCTTACTCTCGAGGCTGTTGTTGACAATGTAGGTATCGATGTCGTTGACCTCGGGCGTGACGATATAGCCGTTGAGCATCTCGGCGCACTTTTTGCGGGCGAGCGGCACGATGGGGGTGTGGTCGGCCACGCCGCCGCCGATGATGATCTTTTGCGGCGCATAGCACAGCGTGTAGGTCATGAGCGCCTGTGCCAGATAGCCTGCGAGCAGGTCCATGGCCTCCGGGTCATCGGCCATGTCTCCGGCGCTTTTGCCATCCCAGCGCTTTTTAATGCCGGGGCCGGCGATGAGGCCCTCGAGGCAGTTGTCGTGGAAGGGGCAGCCGCTGTGCTCGCCGATGGTGTCGCGCGGGTCGCGCGTGACCAGGATGTGACCGGCCTCGGGATGCATCATGCCGTGCACGAGCTGGCCGCCCGAGAGCACGCCGGCGCCCACACCGGTACCGATGGTCAGATACACCACGTCGGTGAGGCCCTGGGCGCAACCAAAGGTGACCTCGCCCAGGCAGGCGACGTTGACGTCGGTGTCGTAGCCACAGGGAATATTGAGCTCGTTTTGGATGGTGCCCAGCAGGTCAAAGTAGCGCCATGCCGTCTTGGGCGTCTCCAAGACCTTGCCGTATTGGGGCGAGGCAGGGTTGACTGCAGTGGGGCCAAAGGCGCCGATGCCCAGCGCGGCGATGCCCTTGTTTGCAAACCATGCGTTGACGGCCTCAACGGTCTCCTGCGGGGTCGTGGTTGCGATCTGCTCACGCTCCAGAACCGTACCGTCTGCATAGCCCGTGGCACAGACCATCTTGGTGCCGCCGGCCTCGAGCGCTCCGATAAGCTGCTGCTCTGCCATAGTATTCCTCTCCCTGGGACGAGTTGCTCCGTGACTAAAGTATAGCGCTTTAAACAAATTAAGAAAGCGCTATAAAAAGAAGCCCCACAACGCGCGTGCGGTGCGGGGCTTCTTTGGGTGCTTTAGTTGCCGGGCCGTCCTTACCCGCGCGGCTTGATTTTATCACGTAGCGACTTGAGGTTCTCCAGCGCCGCGTTAAGCGTCTCGTCTCGCTTGGCAAAGTGGAGGCGAATCAGATGGTTGACGGGCTCCCGGAAGAAGCTCGATCCGGGCACGGCGCCCACGCCCACCTTAGACGCGAGGTCCTCGCAGAAGTCGAGGTCGCTGTCATAGCCAAACTCAGAGATGTCCATCATGACGTAGTAGGCGCCCTGCGGCACGTTATGCTCAAGACCGATGCTATCGAGCCCCTGACAGAACAGATCGCGCTTGGCTGTGTAGAGATCGAGGACCTCCTGGTAATAGCTGTCGTCGAAGTTGAGGGCGGTGACGACGGCTTCCTGCAGGGGGGCGGCGGCACCCACAGTGAGGAAGTCGTGGACCTTCTTGATGCGCTCGGTAATCTGGGCCGGGGCGATGGTGTAACCCAGACGCCAGCCGGTGATGGAGTACGTCTTGGACAGCGAACTGCAGCTGATGGTGCGCTCGAACATGCCGGGCAGCGTGGCCATATAGACGTGCTCGTGGGGCGCGTAGACGATGTGCTCGTACACCTCGTCGGTGATGCAGTAGGCGTCGTACTTTTTGCAGAGATCGGCGATAAAGGTGAGCTCATCGCGCGTAAAGACCTTACCGCAGGGATTGGAAGGGTTGCACAGGACGATGGCCTTGGGGTCGTTGTCGCGGAAGGCAGCCTCGAGTGTCTCGCGGTCAAAGTCGAATGTGGGCGGGTTGAGCGGCACGTAGATGGGCTCGGCACCCGAAAGGATTGTGTCGGCGCCGTAGTTCTCGTAGAAGGGCGAGAAGATGACGACCTTGTCGCCGGGGTTGGTGACCGTCATCATGGCAGCCATCATGGCCTCGGTGGAGCCGCAAGTGACCACGATGTTCTGGTTGGGGTCGATCGGTATGCCCATAAAGTGCTCCTGTTTGGCGGCAAGCGCCTCGCGCATGGCCTGGGAGCCCCAGGTGATGGAGTACTGGTGGTAGAGCGGTTTGGGATCGGTGGCGATGGTGCCCAGGCTCTTGAGCAGCTGCGCTGGGGGATCAAAGTCGGGGAAGCCCTGCGAGAGGTTGACGGCGCCGTACATATCGGAGATGCGCGTCATGCGGCGGATGACCGAATCGGTAAACGTTGCCGTGCGATCGGAGAGTTCTTTCATGCTTGTCCTTTCGAACATCGGGGTGGGGCAAGTTTACTCCTGTGGAACCGGTGGGATTTGCTCGAAATGGATCCGAAAAACTCTTTTCAAAATTCTTGAAAATTGGGGCTTGCGTCGCGTGGCGTTCCTTGCAATAATAGTCGAGCGCGAAGCGCACAGGACACGGTGGGTGTAGCTCAGTTGGCTAGAGCGACGGGTTGTGGTCCCGTAGGTCGAGGGTTCGAGTCCCTTTACCCACCCCAGTTCTTGCTTCGTGTTGATATCGGGTCGTTAGCTCAGTTGGTAGAGCAGGGGACTCTTAATCCCAAGGTCCAGGGTTCGACCCCCTGACGGCCCACCACACGATATCTCCTCTAAAGTCCGCCACTACGGACTTTAGCTTTGGGTCGTTAGCTCAGTTGGTAGAGCAGGGGACTCTTAATCCCAAGGTCCAGGGTTCGACCCCCTGACGGCCCACCAAAGCATGTTAAAGCGACTGGCTTCGGCTAGTCGCTTTTTTTGTTGACCTCGCATGGGGTCGAACCCGAAAGGGCGCGGAGCTGAGGAAATGCGTGAGCATTTACCAGCGCAGCGCGCAAGGCGCGAAGCGCCGCAGCGGCCGCCTGCGCAGCAGGCTGACCCCCTGACGGCCCACCAAAGCATGTTAAGACGGTCAGCGAAAGTTGGCCGTCTTTTTTGTTGACCTCGCATGGGGTCGAACCCGAAAGGGCACAGACGCTTTACACGTCGAGCCTGCCCTCTTGGGTACGCCGAGCTGCTGCTTCATTTCCGCCGTGCTTCTGCCGCCGAATAACGCTTCATCGCCCTTCGACTTGATGATCGCGAATCCTTTGGAGTCCACGCCGCGTTTGAACGCAATACCCGAGAGCTGTTTCTCTGAATCGGATAGCGAGTGGCGCGCCTGCAAGCGCTGAATCTCTGCGAAGCGTTGCTCTATGAGCTCTTGGCGGCGCGTCTGCACGGCAAAGTATGCTTGGGCGAGCGCGATCTCTGGCTTGTTTGAATCTCCGTTCTGTGCGATTAAATAGCATGCATAGCGAGTAAGTTTGTAGTCTTTAACCGCGCGAGCGGCGACACCGGCTGTTACCATTTTCGTGGTATCACGAAAATGGGAATCAACTGGAGTTTTGTTTGTTTCGCACGAGACTTTTGCCCTCTTAACAACTTCGGCGAAGTTCTCCCATCGAGTGTACCCCATGGGTTCCATTAAATCGCGTGCGAGCCAATACTCAACGCCGTCTTCCACATTGGCGTAGCTATCAAGTTTGACACGTCACTTCTCGATATCACGACTGTCCATATCTCCTCCCCGCTGGTCTATTGTCTGTGCGGGCTTTGCCTGCTCTGTATTCAGAATAAGGATACGCTGCCGTGCGGGCACGAATGGACCCCGTGCCACCTCGAGCTCACGGGGCCCATAGATATCGATTAGTTGTGTTCTGCTTTAGATGGGTGTCCAGTTTAGTCCGCTCGATAGTGCGATCCGAGGCTTTCGGTCCGTTTGCGCATGGCTTTGACCATTTCCTGTGCTAGTTGAATCTGCGATTGCAGGCGGGCGAGGGCTGCGATTTCGCTGTCCTGAGCTTTCTGTGTGCTCAAGGTCGTTGCCTCCGTCTTCAAGCCCTCAAGCTCGTGTAGTGCCTTGGATAGGCCCCCTTCGGTGCGGTTGATCATGCAATAGGTACTCATCGTGTGCTTAAGGCCGCGGGTCAGGCGCTCGGCGTCTGTTGTGGCAATGCCATGCTGGGGGAGGGCGACATCCGCCTTTGGGGCCACCTCAGGTGCATTCTGTGCTGCTTGGGCTGCCGAGGCGCCTGCGATGCGCCCAAACACGATGCCGTTGGCGCTTGACAGGCCACCAATGCGATCGGACCCGTGCATGCCGCCTGTCGCCTCGCCGCAGGCATAGAGGCCCTCAACGCCCGTGTATGCGGTCTTGTCGATTTTGATGCCGCCATTGGCGGCGTGGGCATACATCGCCACATGCATCTCGTCGGTCGGCGCGATGCCGTGCTCGTCTTGTAGCCAGGTGGCAAAGGTCTGCACAAACTCGGGGACGTCCTCGCGGGGGAAGTCGTAGTGGAGCGCCAGACCTTCGGCACCCGCTTGATCGATGGCAAGATCGATGGCGCGGGAGGCCAAGCGCGAAGTGAAGGGGCCATATCCGGAGCGTTGCTCAAGCAGATCGTCCAGCTTGTCGTCGGCGATATCGACCGGCTGGTCTACATGTACGTAGCGCCAGGTCTTCTCGTTAAAGACAAGGTTGCGCTTGGGCTCGATGAAGCCCGGCATCATCTGCATGAACTCTATATTAGTGAGCGTTGCGCCGTGTGCCAGCGCGATGGCCTGCGAGGAGCTGAGCACGTCGGCGGAAGTGAGGCTTCGCTCGAACAGGCCACCCGTGCCGCCCGCAGCGATGATAGTGGCCTTGGCTGCCATAGGCACGAGATGCTCGTTTGTGCGGTCGTAGAGCGTGGCGCCGACAATCTTTCCGGGCGTGTCCTCAATAAGGTCGATAAGCTCGTGGCGGGGAAGCAGGCGAATGTCGAGAGACTCGATCTGGGCCGCACACGCGTCCTCAAGGGGCTTGCGAGTGAGGCCGCGCCATTTGCGTGTCTTATGGTCAAAGCAGGGGATAAATTGCTTTTGCTGGGCGCTCTCGGCACTTTGCGGACGTTGGAGTTCAACACCCAGCTCCCGTTCGAGCCATGTAATTGCCCGGGGAATGCCGTGGACGAACGTCTGGACGAGCGTAGGGTCGGCGACGCCGCAGCCGACGGCTTGGATGGTGTCGATGAGATCCTGTTCGTCGTCTTCGTTAACGGGACCGATGAGACCTAGGCCCCAGGTGCCCGGGAAAAAGCTCGATCCGCTCATGGTCTTGCCGGCGCTTGCGACGGCAACGGTCGTGCCCGCGCGCGCCGCTTCTATGGCGGCACAAAGGCCCGCAATGCCAGATCCTATTACCAGTACATCAGTCGATTCCATGGGATTCCTTTCTCGTCCGGCGCATTTTCGCATGGGTGATCGACTAATGCGATGCAAAGGCCGCGCTATTCGGTAAAGGGCGAATATGGCAGGTGGGCGTCATACGCATTCGCTGGCTTCGTCTCCGGGCATCTCATATTTCGCTGCAACTGATATATCGGACATTTATTTTGGAGTAGTCAATTTGAGACGGGGCTTTACGAGCTGTCCTGCGCCTCGGGTCGATCCGCTCGCCACGAAATGGGCCTATCTACTACGTCTGAGCGGTCACCCCCAACCATACCGAGAATTACAAAATTAAAACCGCAGGTAGACGGCTTATTGATTTTCAAAAAACCCGGTTATGGTCGAGCTGCGCGGGTTAAACGTAGTAGATGGGCCGTTTTCGTGGAGCAATCCAAAGCGATTGGCTGTTTTGGAATAAAAAAGAGCCGCTACCCGGGTGGATAGCGGCTCCGAAGCTCAACTATATGAGCATCGCGCGGGCGCGATTAGGCCTTGAGGGCCTCCTCGACGGCGACAGCGCAGGCGACGGTGGCACCGACCATGGGGTTGTTGCCCATGCCGATGAGACCCATCATGTCGACGTGCGCAGGCACGGAGGAAGAACCGGCGAACTGGGCGTCGGAGTGCATACGGCCCATGGTGTCGGTCATGCCGTAAGAGGCAGGGCCGGCGCCCATGTTGTCCGGGTGCAGGGTACGGCCAGTGCCGCCACCAGAGGCGACGGAGAAGTACTTCTTGCCAGCCTCGATGCGCTCCTTCTTGTAGGTGCCAGCGACGGGGTGCTGGAAGCGCGTGGGGTTGGTGGAGTTACCGGTGATCGAGATGTCGACGTTCTCGTGCCACATGATGGCAACGCCCTCACGGACGTCGTCGGAGCCGTAGCAGTTAACGGCAGCACGGGGACCATCGGAGTAGGGGATGGTCTCGACGACCTTGAGCTCGCCCGTGTAGTAGTCGAACTGGGTCTTCACGTAGGTGAAGCCGTTGATGCGGGCGATGATCTGGGCGGCGTCCTTGCCCAGACCGTTGAGGATAACGCGCAGCGGCTTCTTACGAGCCTTGTTGGCGTTCAGAGCCAGGCCGATAGCGCCCTCAGCGGCAGCGAAGGACTCGTGGCCGGCCAGGAAGGCGAAGCACTCGGTGTCGTCGGAGAGCAGCATAGCGCCCAGGTTGCCGTGACCCAGACCGACCTTGCGGTCCTCGGCGACGGAGCCGGGAACGGTGAAGGCCTGGATGCCCTCGCCGATGATGGCGGCAGCCTCAGAAGCGTTCTTGGCGCCACGCTTGACAGCGAGAGCGCAGCCGAGGGTGTAGGCCCACTCGGCGTTCTGGAAGGCGATGGACTGGGTGTTGTTGACGATCTCACGCGGGTTGAAGCCCTTGTCGGTGCAGATCTGCAGAGCTTCCTCGAGGGAGGCGATGCCGTTGTCGGCGAGGCACTTGTTGATCTTGTCAGCGCGGCGCTCGTAACCTTCGAACGTAACAGTCATAGTTATTTCCCTCCCTTTCTACTCGTGAACCGGGAACACGCTGGCGACGGAGTGAGTCTCCTCGTCGGTGCGCGGGTCGATGTACTTGGCAGCGTTCTCCCACTGACCATAGTGGCCCATGGCGCCAGCGATGGCCTCCTCGGGGGTCTTGCCGGCCTTGACGGCGTCGGTGAACTTGCCGAGGTTCAGGAACTCGAACGCGATGATCTCGTTCTTGTCGTTGAGAGCCATGCGGGTGACGTAGCCCTGAGCGAGCTCGAGGTAACGAGCGCCCTTGGCCTTGGTGCCGAACATGGTGCCGACCTGAGAGCGAAGGCCCTTGCCGAGGTCGTCGAGGGAGGCGCCCACGGGCAGGCCGCCCTCGGAGAACGCGGTCTGGCTGCGGCCGTAAACGATCTGCAGGAAGATCTCGCGCATAGCAACGTTGATGGCGTCGCAGACGAGGTCGGTGTTGAGGGCCTCGAGGATGGTCTTGCCGGGAAGGATCTCGGAAGCCATGGCAGCAGAGTGGGTCATGCCCGAGCAGCCGATGGTCTCAACGAGGGCCTCCTCGATGATGCCGTCCTTGACGTTCAGCGTGAGCTTGCAGGCGCCCTGCTGAGGTGCGCACCAACCCACACCGTGCGTAAGACCGGAGATGTCGGAAATCTCCTTAGCCTGGACCCACTTGCCCTCCTCGGGGATGGGTGCGGGGCCGTGGTATGCACCCTTGGCAACGGGGCACATGTTCTCCACTTCCTGTGAGTACTGCATGCCTCTCCTCTCTATCGTATTGGCGTCCCGTCTGGAGGTCGTGGCTGGTGATTGCCGGGCGACCCTTCGAAAGGGACATGACATGCAGCCCCTATAATACCGCGAAATGCACGGAATATTCGGCGAACGGCGCAGTTTTCGTAACGAGAAGCGCGGAACTTTCAATTGAAACGATTTAACAAGCTTGGTTGCGGTTATGCGATACGTTTTAGGGGGTCAGTTCTGGTCAAGTTATTGGTTAGTTCTTGCCCCTGTTGCGGTGTCTAGCCTGTGGTTATGATGCCATTCGCCGTCGGTGTGCCGCCTTTTACCGTCGACGGGTGCCATTTTGCGTGAATGTTTTGATGGCACGTTTCAATCGTGATGTATTGGACGGTAAGCAGGTCCCGGCGAAGGGAGCGCCATGCAGCGTGTTTGGAAAACGATCACCGGTTTTTACCATGTCTGTGCCCGCGGTATGGGCAGTCAGCTGATCTTTGAGAGCGACGAGGACCGGTGGGAGTTTTTGGAGCTGATGCGCGACTGCTGCCGCGATGCCCAGGTAACGATTGTGGCGTGGTGCCTCATGGGCGACCATGTGGATCTGGTACTTCTGGATTATGAGGACAACATGAGTGCAGCCATGCAACGCCTGCTGTTGACGTATGCTCGTCGGTTCAATAAGCGTACCGGGCGATCGGGCTGCCTGTTCCGGGAACGTTTTGAGCGCTGTTCGCTCGATACCGACCGGCAGGTGATGGAGGCTGTTCGCTCCGTTCACGCCGATCCGCAGGATGCGGGCATCAACCTAATTGAGCGTTATCCCTGGAGCAGCTTTGCGGAGCATCTGCGCGTTTACGACGGTGACGAGGCAGATGCTACGAGGGGATTTTCCGATCCTTCTTGCGTGCTTGAGCTTTTTGGTTCTGCCAAAGCCTTTATTGCCTATTCGCTTTCGACGCCCGACGGCGGCGATCCGGCGATGCGCGATTTGGTAGAGATGGAGTTGGAGCGGCGCGTCTTTGCCGATGAGTTGGCGAAGGGATTCGGGGTTGCGCTCCAGAGGGTTAAAGCGGCGCCGCCGGCGCAGCGCAATATCGTTATTCTTGGCTTGCACGATGCTGGTTTTACGGTGCGCCAAATTGAGCGGTATACGGGGATAAGCAAAAGCACCGCTTCTCGTATTGTGCGCGCCCGTGCTCGAACGGCGGTGCGGACTGATGACAGCCTGGGATAGGGCTGTCTGCCCACTGGGACCATCATTCTAAATGCTTGGACGTTAACTACACTTCTAAATATGCATAGAATGATTGCCGTCTTGCATAAAACAATAGCTCAGTCCGGTTTTGCCCGTGCCTACCCCCGTCCACGCCGTGCAAAAAGCGGAGTTTTCAGCATCGTAGTGCTGTCGGAACTGCTATAACCTTGCAACTTGCGGGCCCCGAGACAATTATTTGTCTGCCAATACGCCCCGAAGCACGCGTTTGCGTCCCCGTAGACCGTAATGCCTGTTCTAAAACGCAATATATACGCGCCCGAAGGCGCTAATTTATGCTCGTGATTTGTATGCACATAGCTTGGCGTGCTGAATACTCGCAAAAATGCACGCCGCACCCTATGGGACCCGTCTGCGGCAGGCAGGAGGCGAGCCGGAGCCTAGTAGGACGGTGCCTGGCGCTTTGCTCGGCGTGCCCCGTGGCCCTGTGGCAAGCCTTATGTACTGTGAAAAACGCTTGTGCTTGCGGTTGGCCGTGCGATAAATGACAGATTGGGCGCCGGAAGCGTGGCTGCGCGTGCGCTCGTTATGAAAAAGCCGAGCCGCCCGTATCGGGCGGCTCGGCAATCAAAAACCTTGGATTCGGGGCATCCGTTACTGGTTAGCCTGACCCTCGAGCATGCCGTCGAGGGTGCGCCAGGCGAGTTCGGCGCATTTGACGCGGGCGGGCATGTGTGAGATGTCCTGGAGCTGAGCGGCCTCGTCTAGGTCTTCCAAGTCTTCCTCGGAGAGCTCCTCGCCACGGATCATGGCGAGGAAAAGCTCTGCCAGACGACGAGCCTCCTCGACCGTTTCGCCCGTGATGAGGTCGGCCATGATGTCGGCGCTGGCCTGGCTGATGGCGCAGCCGTGCCCGGTAAAGGAAGCCTCCTCGATTACATCGTTCTCGACACGCAGCTGCAGGGTGAGCTCATCGCCGCAGCTGGGGTTGATGCCGTCGTGTTCGTGCGTGGGGGCATCCATCTCGTACTTGTAGTCGGGGTGGGAGTTGTGCTCCATAAACGTGGTGGAGGTGTACAGATTACCCATTGAACGTACTCCAAACGTGATACAGGCCGGCGATGAACTTATCGATATCGGCCTTGTCGTTGTAGAAGGCCACGCTGGCGCGGCAGCAGGCAAGGTTCTCGACGCCCAGCCAGGTGAGCAGCGGCTGCGCGCAGTGGTGACCGGCACGGATGCAGACGCCGTCCATGTCCATGATGCTCGCGACGTCGTGAGGGTGGATGCCCTTGACGTTAAAGCTCACGACTCCGTGGTGGTTGTCCCAATAGATGGAGCCGATGATCTGGACAAAGTCGAGCTGCATGAGCTCGCCCATCAGGTAGTGGACGAGTGCCTGCTCACGGGCCTGGATGTTTTCGTAGCCCACCGTGTTGACCAGGTAATCAAGCGCCGCGCCCGTGGCGAAGATACCGGCGGCGTCCTGCGTACCGGCCTCGAACTTCTCGGGGACGGGCGCCCAGACGGCGTCCTGCTCGGTGACCGAATCGATCATCTCGCCACCGGTAAGCATGGGCGGCATGGCGTTGAGCAGATCCATCTTGCCCCACAGCACGCCGATGCCCATGGGGCCCATGGCCTTGTGCGCGCTAAAGGCAAAGAAGTCGGCGCCCAGATCGGCCACGTTGACCGGCATGTGCGGCAGCGACTGCGCGCCGTCGACGACCAGATAGCCGCCGTACTTGTGCACGAGCTTGCCGAGATTCTTGACCGGGTTCTCGACGCCCAGCACGTTAGAGATCTGACCCACGGCCAGAATCTTGGTCTTGGGGCCCACCTTGGATAGAACCTCCTCAGTCGTGAGCTGACCGGTCTTGGTGGGGTAGAGGTAGACGAGCTTGGCGCCGGTCTCGCGGCAGACCTGCTGCCACGGAATCAGGTTGGAGTGGTGCTCCATGATGGTGATGACGACCTCGTCACCGGGCTCGAGCACCGTGGGCGCAAAGCTCTTGGCGACCAGGTTGAGCGACTCGCTCGTGTTGCGGGTGAAGACGATCTCATTAGCCTGGGAGGCGCCGATGAGGTCGGCGATCTGCTGGCGCACCTTCGCGATGGCCTCGGTGGCCTCGACGGACAGCGAGTACAGGCCGCGCAGGGGGTTGGCGTTCATGCGCTGGTAGAAATCGCGCTCGGCGTCGAGCACACAGGCGGGGCGCTGCGCGGTGGCGGCACTATCGAGGAAGGCGATCTCGGGGTGCTGTTGGAACAGCGGGAACTGCGCCTTGTAGGGGTTGGTCTCGATGTCGACGGTAGGCCAGCCGCGCGAGGCCTCGTCGCTGGCGTCGAATTCCATGGGCTCGGGGGCAGTACAGGTATCGCATTTAACGTGCTCGGTGTCAATCATGCGAGCTCCTCCTCAAAGTTATCGATCAGGTTATTGCCCAAGCGGACGACGGCGGCGCGGATGCGCTCGTCGGCGGCGGAAAGTGCGGCGTCCTCCAGCTTGGCACGGATGAACAGGTCCTCGGCGGCATTTTGGTCAAGGCCGCGGCAGGCGAGGTAGAACAGCTGCTCGTCGCGGACGTGGCCGATTGTGGCGCCATGGTTGCCGGCGACGTCGTCCTCGTCGCAGAGGATGACGGGAACGGTCTTGTTGTCGACGCCCTTGTTGGCCAAGAGCACCGTCTCGCGCTCGGTGCCGACGGCACCCTTGCAGCCGTGCACGAGATCGATAGTGCCGCGGTAGACCTTCTTGGACGTGCCGGTCAGTACACCGTTGGCGTCGATCTCGCACTCGGTCTTGCGGCCGCGGTGGCGCAGCTCGTAGTTAAAGTCGCGCACCTGCTGGCGGGCGCCCAGGTAATCGGTATCGATCGTAACCTTGGCGGTGTCGCCCAGCAGGTCGCCGGCAAGGCCGGTGGCGCTGGCGCCGGCACCCAGTACGGTGTGCTGCACGTTGACGCGTGCGCCCTCGTCCAGGAACAGGCCGGTGTCGTCGAGCGCGATCCAGCTGTCGTCGAGCGTCTGCGTACAGGCAACGTTGACGGTGGCGTACTCGTGGGCACACACACGCAGCACGGAGCCCACGACGCCTTCGCCGGCAACGGGGGAGTCCAGGGCGATCTGCAGGTCGAGCGTTGCCTGCGGGCGGGCGACGACATCGATGGCGGCAATCGCAGCCGCGGCGTCGACGCCACTCACGCGCACGGTGACCGTGGCACGGCCGTAGGCGGGCACATCGATGACGATGCGCTTGGTGGCATGGTCGGCCAGATAGGTGTAGGCGGCCTCGCCCATGCCGGTCTCGAAGGCCTCGGCGGGGGAGAGCTCCTCCTCGAGCTTGATAGCGCCGGCCTGGTAGACGGAAGTGGCAGGCACGTCGAGCTCGGTCTCGGGTGTGATGCGGGCGCGGTCGGCGGCATCGCCGGGGGCAGAGGCGCGGCGCTCGGGGAAGCGCTCGGCCATGGCCTCCATGGCGGCGTCGAAGGCTTCGGCCGCGCCATGGATCTGCTCGTCCAGGCCTTCGACCTCAACGGCCTCGGCGGGAGCGGAGGCAAGTTCGTCCGAAAGCTCGAGCTTGGTTTGGTTCATCTTGAGCCAACCCCAAGTGGCGGCCGGCATCGCGTTGACGCCCCCGATCTCCTGCAGCACGCCGTCTCGGGGCTCCGACCCTCCTCGCGTACCTTTAGTACGCGTCGTCGGGCTCGTCGCTCCCGATACGTCGCACTGCAGAAGCTCGGATGACGTAAATGCGTTCGGCGTGTTCGTGGTCTGATTCATTATCCGATCGCTCCTTCCATCTCGAGCTTGATCAGGTTGTTCATCTCGACGGCGTACTCCAGCGGCAGCTCCTTGGAGACCGGGTTGGCAAAGCCGTTGACGATCATGGTGCGGGCCTCTTCCTCCGAGATGCCGCGGCTCATCAGATAGAACACCTTGTCGTCGCCGATGCGGCCGATAGTGGCCTCGTGGCCGATGTCGACATTCTTGGCGCGGATGTCCATGGCGGGGATGGTATCGGAGCGGCTTTGGTCGTCGAGCATCAGCGACTGGCAGCTCACGGTTGCCTTGGAGCCCTCGGCTTTAGGCGTGGCCACGATGGAGCTGCGGAAGGTCTGGATGCCGCCGCTCTTGGAGATGCCCTTGGTCTCGACGGTTGCCGAGGTATCGGGCGCGTTGAGTACGACTTTGCAGCCGGTATCGAGGTTCTGGCCGGCGCCGGCAAAGGTGATGCCGGTAAAGCTCGAGCGAGCGCGGCGGCCGTTGAGCACGCTCATGGGGTAGAGGTAGCCCACATGGCTGCCGAAGGAGCCGCTGATCCACTCGATGTCGCCGTCCTCGTCCACGCGCGCACGCTTGGTGTTGAGGTTGTACATGTTCTTGGACCAGTTCTCGATGGTCGAATAGCGCAGGTGCGAGCGCTTGCCCACAAAGAGCTCCACAGCACCGGCGTGGAGGTTGGCCACGTTGTACTTGGGCGCGGAGCAGCCCTCGATAAAGTGCAGGTCGGCGTCGTCCTCGACGATGATGAGCGTGTGCTCAAACTGGCCGGCGCCCTTGGCGTTGAGGCGGAAGTAGCTCTGCAGCGGAAAATCGAGCTTGGTGCCCTTGGGCACGTAGACAAACGAGCCGCCCGACCATACGGCGCCGTGCAGGGCCGCAAACTTGTGGTCGGTGGGCGGGATGAGCGTCATAAACTTCTCGTGGATGAGCGGCTCCCACCGCGGGTCGTGCAGGGCCTCCTCGATGCCGGAGTAGACGATGCCCATTTTGGACGCGGTGTCCTGCATGTTGTGGTAGACGAGCTCGGAGTCGTACTGCGCGCCGACGCCCGCCAGGTAGCTGCGCTCGGCCTCGGGGATGCCCAGGCGCTCAAAGGTGTTCTTGATATCGTCGGGCACCGACTCCCAGTCGTGCTTTTGGTCGGTGTTGGGCTTGACGTAGGTGACGATGTTGTCCATGTCCAGGCCCTCGATGGAGGGGCCCCACGTCGGGTCGGGAAAACGGTTGAAGATCTCGAGGGACTTGAGGCGCAGGTCGAGCATCCACTGCGGCTCGTCCTTTTTGGCGCTGATCTCGCGCACGATGTCGGGCGTGATGCCGGCGTCGAGGCGCTCGAATCCCTCCTCGCCATAGGTAAAGTCGTAGAGGCTGCGGTCGATGTCCGCGACCTCGGTGCGGTTCTTGGTCATTGCGTCGCCCCTTTACGCCTGCTGCTCGGCAGCGGCGGCCTCGGCCTGGGCGCGCTGCTCGGCAGCCTCGCGTTCGAAGGCCTCAAAGCCGTTCTTGTCGATCCAGGGGATCAGCGAGGCGTCGTCCTCGCGCACGATGTGGCCCTTGACCATAACGTGGACGCGGTCGACATCCAGGTGCTCCAGGATGCGCGTGTTGTGCGTGATGATGAGCATGGAACCGTTGCAGCTCTTGCGGTAGGCGTCCATGCCGTGGCTGACGGTGGACAGGGCGTCGACGTCCAGGCCGGAGTCGGTCTCGTCCAGGATGGCGAGTTTGGGTTGCAGCAGCAGAAGCTGGAGCATCTCGACCTTCTTTTTCTCGCCGCCCGAGAAGCCTACGCCCAGCTCGCGGTTGAGGTAAGCGGTATCCATGTTGAGCTCGGCCGCGAGCTCCTTGACGCGACGGCGGAATTCCTTGCCCTTCATCTCCAGGCCGGGGCGGCCGGCGATGCTGGCGCGCAAAAAGCTCGACAGCGGCACGCCCGGAATCTCGACCGGAGCCTGGAAGCTCAGGAACAGGCCGGCGCGCGAACGCTTGTCGGTGGTGAGCTCGGTGATGTCCTGGCCGTCAAAGACGATGCGCCCGTTCTGCACGGTGTAGACGGGGTCGCCCATGACCAAGTGGCCGAGGGTGGACTTGCCGGCGCCGTTGGGTCCCATCAGCACATGGGTCTCGCCGGCGGCGACGTTGAGGTTGACGTTGTGGAGGATGGTCTTCTCGTCCACGGAGGCGGTCAGACCTTCGATGGAAAGCAGCGGATTTGCGCTCATGCTGTCCCTCTCTGTTTATGGTGTACTCATAGGTGTACTAAACCCTAGGAATCTTCTCGGAATAAAGTTACTATGGGTTCGGCGTTAGTCAAGGGAAAACCCGACTAATCCACTCGACTTTTCAGATGTGGGACATAATAGTCGGGATCGTCTGTCCCACACGCTTGGCATCTGGGGCAAACTCTGCTGATGATTTTTTCTCAAGCGCACCGGGAGGGTAGGTATGCTCATTTCTTCTAAGGGCCGCTATGCCCTCCGTTTGATGATTTATATCGCGGCGCTCGGTGACGCCGAGGGCAAAATCGCCCTGCGCGAGATTGCCGACCGCGAGCATATTTCGCAAAAGTATTTGGAGCAGCTGGTCCGTCCGCTTATGAAGGCGGGCCTGCTCAAGAGTGTGCGCGGCAAGGGCGGCGGCTACATGATGGCCGTGGACCCGGCCGAGGTGCGAGCCGGCGATATACTGCGCGCCGTCGAGGGCAGCACGGCGCCCGTCGCATGCGATGGCATCGATAACAACTGCACTCGCAGCGATCTGTGCTCTACTGTGAAGTTCTGGCGCGGTCTGGACGACGTGATTGAAAAGTACGTCGACGGCGTGACGTTGGCCGACTTGGCGGCCGTGCCCGAGATTAACTTCGATATCAAGCTGTAACTCGAGCGCAATTCCTCAAGATTTCGCGGAGGGCGTTACCGTTTGTCGAGTTGTTGTTGTACGACATCGGTCTTGCTGCGATACTTAAATCTATCTTTGCAAACTGCACTTTAACTACACCAATGCAAGGAGGATCTTATGCAGCCCAAGCATTCTGCGATTGTTGCCGGATTGACGCTGGCTCTTTCGTTTGGCGCCGTTGCCGCGCCCGCGCCCGCTGCTGCGGATGAGCCCACGCCGGGCGTTGCCTCGGATGCCACCGATATCGATAAGGGTCTTTATACCCAGCAGTCTTTCTCGGGCGTGCTGAGGTCGGTCCAAGGCGTCTCGTTTGTCAATGTGACCAGCGAGATGAAGTACTTTACCAAGTATGAGAGCCACGGCAACTATAACCAGGGCTTTTCGTACGGCGATGGTTACAACGCGCTCGGTTACTACCAGTTTGACCGACGCTGGTCGCTCGTCCCGTTTATGAAGCAGGTCTATAACTACAATCCTGCCAAGTACGGCATGCTTAAGTCTGCAATTGACCGCGGAGGCGATATCTCCAACGCAAGCAACCCCATGCATTCGAACGGTCAGCTGACGGAGCTGGGCCGCATTGCACAGGAGGCCTTCCAGGGCGCCTATAACGCCGATCCGGCTGAGTTCTCGGCGCTGCAAGATTCATATGCATACAACTCCTATTACGCGGTGACCGAGGCCTGGCTCAAGAGCGCGCTTGGTATTGATATCTCTGGCCGCGCCGATTGCGTCAAGGGTATGGTGTGGAGCATCACCAACATGTGCGGCACCTATGGCTGCCAGGACTTTTTCCGCTGGGCAAATCTTACAAACGATATGACCGACCGTGAATTTGTGACGGCGCTTTCCAGCAGCGTGGTCAATAACGTTGCCCGTAAGTACTCGAGCCAGCCGCAATATCACGAGGGCTGGAAGAACCGTTACAAGAACGAGCTTAAGGATTGCCTGGTCTATATTACCGAGGACGAGGCCGCGGCGACGCCGCCGGTCGAGCCTGAACCCGAGCCTGAGCCCAAGCCCGTGACTCCAGCGCCTAGCCAGGCGCCCGCCGCTCCCGTTGCTCCCTCTGGGCCTAGTGCCGATACCAATGGTGCTGACGAGGATACCGTCGATGCTCCTTCATACGATGCCGGAGCAAGCGACGGAAATGGCGATGTCGCATCGGGCGGCAGCGCGGGGTCTGCCTCGCCTTCGAATTCCGCAGATGCTGCGGCAGGGTCTGGTTCTTCCGCCGGTGGATCGACTGCCGGTTCGGGCGACTCGTCGACGAATGGCAAACCCTCTGCGAGCGAACAACTTGGCTCCATGTTTGGCTCCTCGCTGATGGTTGACATCAACAGCAGCTCGTCTTCCAAGAAGGATGGCTCCGACCAGGGCGCTACGGAAAAGACCGAGGATGCTAAGGGCGATTCGAAGGACGAGGGTTCTAAGGGGTCTGATTCCGACAAGGGCACGGAATCAGACGGTGCGGAATCGAAGGATTCCCGCCTTGATAAGGATGGCAAGCACACGGACGACAATGGGTCCAAGGGCCTGGCTGATGATGGCGCCGACCAGAACCAGGGTAAGACCAAGGTTGTGACTGCCTCAGCCACGACGACTGAGTCCTCTAAGGGCAGCATGCCCAAGACGGGTGACTTGATTTTGATGGCGAGCCTTGCCAGCGCGAGCTTGGCCACATTGGGCGCTACGTCTATTGTGAGCGGTAAGTATAAACTTGACCAGCAAAACAAAGACGCTGCGGAGAAAGACGCCCAAAAGTAGGCTCTCAGCGAGTGTTTTGCCTTAGGGATTGAAATAGGGGCCCGATGCGATAGCACCGGACCCCTATTTGTTGCGAATCGTTTTGTTATGCCCCCCTTATGGAGTCATTTCTACCGTTACCCGAATCATTTGTTGAACAATAAAATTGTTATCAAAATGGTCGCTAAAATGGCATCGTTGTTCTAAAAGGGGAGATAAAACGGTGTCTGAACAGGCAATGTATGATATTGATAACACCTTTGGCGTGAAGTTGCTCAATCCCGGCGGAAATGCTGTTCTGCCGATTGATATTCATGATTTTGCCGATGCCGCCGATCATTGTGTTTTAGTTGATAAGACCATGTTTATTGCCGATATCTTAGATTGCGAATCGACTGTGGCGCTCTGTTGTCGGCCTCATGGTTTTGGCAAGAGTATGAACCTCTCCATGCTCAAATGTTATCTGGAGCGTCCTGTGCCCGGCTCGTCGAGCGTGAATCTGTTCATCGGTAGCCAAATATGGGACGCAGAAGATGGCATCTATCGTGATGAGTATGCACGCTATCCGGTCATTGCTTTGGATTTTTCTGCTTCCTCCTATCGAGGCGCCGATGCCGAGGCCGCCATGCGCGATGCCGTCGCTCGTGAGTGCGCTCGTCTGTTGCCGCTGCTGGAAGTTCCCGATTTAGCGCGCGGCGACGTGCGCCATATCGAGCGCGTAGCGCGCGGTGTTGCCGCTCCTGATGAGATCGATTCGGCTCTTGGCGTGTTAATCGAGCTCCTCCGTATGGCATGTGATGAACAGGTTGTGCTGCTGGTTGATGGGTATGACGCGGCGTTTTCGAATCATATGCAGGTGCAGGCCGCCTATGGCTCGTGCTTTATCGAGTTGCTTGACCGCCTGCTCTTTGACGGCATTGTCGCCTCGACCGATTCTTTGCGGCTGGTTTGCTTGATGGGGGAGCGACCCGGCCCCGCACGGGCGGCACTTGCGCATCGCAACTGCCCGTATTGTTTGGCTTCGCCCTTGTCGAGCTGGTGCGATCGCCGCTTTGGTTTTTCGGATGCCGAAAACAGGGCGCTGCTAGATTACACTGGCCAGAGCGACAGACTGGCTTGCGCACGCGAATGGTTCGAAGGCTACCGGTTTGGCGGGTTCTATTGTTCGAACCCGGCTCGTGTGGTTGAGTTCTTGGCTCGGGGCTGCCTGCCGCCAACCCGCTTTGATGTATGTTGCTATGCCGATTGTCTGAACGAGACTGTGGGCGCCTGGGATTTAAGATGGCTTGCGGCAATGTTTGATTTGCTTAATCCGTATGGCTGTGTTGAGGCGCCACTGTGCTTGGACGCCGTGAAGCCTGATGCCGGGACAGCGGAAGGTATTTGGACCGATTTGTATTTGAGTGGACTCCTGACGACAGATGCGACTGATCGCCAGGCGGACGGCAGTCTGCCCCGCGCCCTGCGCCTTCCCAATAACGAGCTCCGGTATGCGATGCGTCATGTGATTATCGAATGGTTCGAGTGCGCTGCCGAGAGTGCCGAGACTATCAATGATTTCCAAGAGGGTCTTTGCCGCGGAGACGAGCGTGCAGTTAGGCGAGCTTTGGGCGTAATTATTAATGATTTGGGCGTCGATGGAGACGAGTCGGATTTGCTACTGGCTTTTCGTTTGGCACTGCAGGGTCTTTGTTTTGGGTTGCCTGGATATGCCGACCCTGTTACAAAACGAGCGCACGGTTCGGAGTTTGGGGGTTTCCAGGTGTTTCCGACCGCCAATACCTTTGATGCGGCGGATACACTTGGCATATTGGATAGCCGCCCGCTGATCTCGGTCAGCATGCTGTACGACCCCGATGTCGATGCGTTGGGCCTAGAGCTTCTGTCAGTGCAGGCATTGCTCGATATCGAACGGAGCGGTCTCGACGACATTCGCGTGCCGCGTCCTGCCGTGGGCCGCATGCGCTGGGGGTTTGGCTTTGATGGGCAACGAGTTGCCGTCGCATGTCAGAAGTTATAGGAGGGCCGGCTTTACTCGGTTTCCTTCATGGGCGGCATGGGCTTCCAGTTGGGGTCGCGTACGATCTTGCGGGCATCCTTCATGCCACGGCGCAGCGCCGGAATGCCGGTCTTAAAGCACTTGTCGACGGCGGCAAGGCGGATAAACTCCTTGCAGAAGGTCGCCACATTGCCCAAACGGAACAAAATGGGGTGGTAATCACCGTAGATCTGCATGTAGCGGGCCAAATAGCCGCGATTGCGCATGATGTAGTAGCGATTGGTGTCACTGGTGGAATTGAGCTGACGCTTACCGGCGATATCCCAGTTGGAGACGGCGCGGGCGCGCTTGAGCACCACATCGGCGACTACGACGGCAGGGAAGTGTTGGCTGGCGACATAGCCATAGCAGGCGTCGTCGCCGTAGATAAAGAAACGAGCGTCGGGCAGGCCGATCTTGTCGACAACACGGCGTGAGAACAGGCCTCCCTCAAAGCACAACTGGTTCATGGCGCGATAGCCCTCGGGGCCCAGGTCCCACTTAGCGATGGGGTTGGGGATGCCAAGCGAAAGGATAAGCTGGTACTGCCAAAAGAAGGCGCCGCCGTCAAAGTCCAGGCGCGAACCCTGGATAACGTCGTAGCGGTCCGTCCACTTGGCCAGGCGCTCAATGCCCTCCGGGATGACGAGCACGTCGTCGTCCATCACCCAAAACCACTGGGCGCCCAGATCGTAGGCGCACTTGGTGCCGGCGGAGAAGCCGCCCGCACCGCCGCCGTTTTCGAGCTGCGGGGCGTAGATGACGCGGTCGGTGCCGCCCTGCGCGTCGGGCTGATCGGCGTCGATGCCCCACAGGTTGGCGAGGCGCTCGTTGAATGTGGCACACATGGCCTTGGTCTCGCACGAATTCTCGTTATCGACAATCACGATGCGCCAGGGCGCGGCCGTGAGCTCGGTCATGGAGTCGAACAGGTTGGCCAGAAGTTCCTGGCGCTTGTACGTGACGACGACGATGGCGAGCTTGTCGATGGGGGCGGGGAGGGTAGAAGTCATGGGGAATATATCCTTTCACGCGCGGCGGGCGAGCGCTGCGCGGAAGCTATCGAATGCGTCCGTTGGACGGCACCTATTGTAAAGGGTCGCTGCGCCATGTTGGCAAGGTTTGAATAAAACGCAGGAACCTGATATGGCTGTAGCGGCTTTAGCGTCTGACGGCAGTGTGTCTATTGCCGCTTGAGCCGGCGAGCGATAAGGCTTCTAGCTGCATCGATGATGAGAAGCGTCAGCGCAAAGACGATGCTAATGACGGTACCCGTGACGATACATATAGCTGCCGGGCTGTTTTGGCTGACCAGTATGTTTGCGAGCAACGTATTGAAGACTGGACGCCACAGGCTACTGGTGAGCGACTGCATCACATAGAAACCGAGCGTGGCGGTCGATAGGGTGACGATGACATTCGCGGCGTGAGGATTACTCGATTTATTGTCGCGGGTTGCCGCAAAGAACAACGAGGTGGCAGCGAGGGCGAACGAGACGACCGAGGTCGACTTATAGGAAAGCATTGCCATTGCCGACAGATTACCGGTTGCGGAGAGTGCGGCTTCCAGGGCGATCGTGATGATCAAAACTGCTGCAAGCAATCGTTTGGCGACGGTGCGCGCTTTGCGCGGAGTTGTCGTCCCGGTATAGTCGCGGAGCAGCCCTCCCATCAAAAAGGCGACGACGTAGGTGACGGCGCTCATGATCTTCTGCAGCCAAGAAAACTCAGCGCTGCTTGCCGAGTATTGCGTCGCCAGATGGCCATTGACAATAAAAACGAGGACGCCGACGGCGACAACTGCTGCTGTGTGGCTTTTCTTGCCGAGTTGGTTATTAGCCAGTCCAAACCATGGCGCCATGAAGACCGTGGCGGCATAGACCCAGATAAACTCAAGCCCCAGCGTGTACCAATAGTGCGTGTGAAAGGAGACATCGGGAATGGGGGAGACGGCTGTGGACCATGCGAGTGCCGCGAGGCAATAAAACGCGGTGGGCAAGATGACTTTGCCAAGGCGCTGCGTCGTCCGCTGAAGTTGCGACGTCCACGTAGCCCCGTCGCTCCAGGCGCGAGCAGCCGAAGTAATAAGGAAGTATCCCGAGATCATAAAGAAGACCTCGTTGGCCCAGCAGCCCAGCAGGTTGATAAAGCCGAGCGCGCCGGAGTAAGGGAAGGCAGCGAGCAGCGCGTATTCCGGTAGGCCGGTGCAGACGGCTTGGAAGGTCCACTGAAACGTGTGGAATATGGCAATCCCAGCGACCGCGAATAAGCGCAGCGCTTCGATGGATATGTTGCGTGCGGCTTTGGGCTGCATGACTTCCTTTCGTATCGGTTTGCCCCTGCGGGCTCCATAGATTATATAAACGCCCGCGGGCTGGACGACCCTTTGATACCATTAACGACAGGTATTTCCTAAGGAGCACATTTGTCTACTAATTCCTCTGGCAGCCCTGTCCTGTCGCTGCTTATTCCCATCTACAACGTTGAGCGCTACCTGCGCGAGTGCCTCGATTCCGCCGTGGTGCAGACGCTCAAAGACATTGAGATCATTTGCATCAACGACGGCTCTAGCGATAGCTCGCCGGATATCATCCGCGAGTACATGGAGCGCGATGCGCGCGTGAAGATGATTGATAAGGCTAACAGCGGATATGGCGACTCCATGAACCGCGGGCTCGATATGGCGCGCGGCAAGTACGTGGGCATTCTAGAGTCCGATGACTTTATGGCGCCCGATGCGCTGGAGAAGCTGGTCTTGGCAGCCGAGAGCAGTAACGCCGACTTTGCGAAGGCGAATTTTGACTTCTACTGGTCTAAGCCCGAGGAGCGCCGTTCGCTGCACGAGATGTTTAAGCCCAAGGACTGCGGCAAGCCGGTACACCCGAGCGACACGACGCAGTTCTTTAAGCAAAAGCCGTCGATTTGGTCGGCCGTGTACCGCCGCGATTTTCTTGAGCGCAACGGCATCAAGTTCCTGCCGACTCCGGGGGCATCCTTTCAGGACACGTCGTTTGCCTTTAAGGTGATCGCGTGTGCCGATAAGGCTATTTACCTGCATGATGCCGTGCTGTCGTATCGCCAGGACAACGAGAATTCCTCGGTTAATTCTTCAGCCAAGGTCTTTTGCGTCAATACCGAGTATGCCGAGATCGAGCGTTGGATTCGAGAGGATTATGCTCGCGACCACGCAAGTGATGACGTCGCCCGCATGCTCAAGTTCAATCAGCTCATTAAGTACGATTCGTACATGTGGAACTACGTGCGCCTGGCGCCCAAATTCTATAAGGAGTTCCTGGTTCAGATGGCCAAGGAATTTCAGGCGGCCTTGGACGCGGGGGATTTTTCGCTTGACGACCTCAAGCCGTGGAAGCGCGCGAATCTTGCTGCCATCCTCAAAGATCCTGAGGGCTGGGTTGACGAGCATCCGAGTTTTGCGACGGATGGTGCCTTGGGGCGTGCCAAGTACTACGCATCGGTTGGAGGCCCTGGCGTGGTCGCCGCCTTTCTCATCGAATCGCTGAGGGGGTAGATCGGCATGGGAGAGGCCACGAGCCCCAAAGCGACTATTGTCGTTCCCGTATACAACTCGGCACGCTCGATTCGGCGATGCCTCGATTCGCTGTTGGCGCAGTCGGAGCGCTCGATTCAGGTTATCTGCGTTAACGACGGGTCCGCAGATGGCTCGCTAAGCGTCTTGCGCCAGATTGCCCATACCGACGGCCGTGTGCTGGTGATTGACCAAGAAAACGCTGGCGTCTCGTGCGCTCGAAATGCCGGTATCGATGCGGCCGAGGGCGAGGTCGTCTTCTTTGTGGACGCCGACGATTACATCGACGCCCAGACGGTCGACTGCGTGCTGCAGGCCATGGCGTCCGCGGATGCCGAGGTTGCCGTTTTTGGCGGCGTCTGCGAGCCGTCCGACGCCGCACCCAAACGCGTCCAGCAACTCATGGGTCCCAAAGCTAGTACCTTCGGCGCTCGTGATCCCCAGCTGCTGTTCCATGCGAATGCGCAGCCGTATGCGTGCCGTGCGGCTTTTTCGCGCGAGCTGCTCAATCGCGAAGGCATTCGCTTTGCTCCCGGCTTGGCCTTGGGCGAGGACGTCGTCTTCCAATTTGCGGCCTATGCGCTTGCCCGCAAGACCGTTGTCATGCCGGACAAGTTCTACCACTACGTGATGGAGAACGACTCGGCAACGCACGAGTTCAACAGCGCCGAGGCCCGCGCTAAAAAGCTCGACGCCCATATGAGGATGCTCGAGGAGGTCTTGGAGGACTGGGCGGCCTACGGTCTTTTGGACTTGTGCCCCGGCGAGCTGATAACTTGGTTTTTGGACCTCATTGTGTTCGACCTGGCACGCTTGGATGCCGATGACTTCCATCGCGTGGCGGCTCGCGTCAACATGGACCTCACGACGTTTTTGGGATCGGAGTGGGCGGATATGCCTGCCAAGGGCGCCGTTCGCCGTGTTGCCCATAAGCTCGTAGCGGCGACCTCGGGCGTTTCGATGGCAGATGCCACGCTGTTCTATCTTTCGACCCGCGGTCTTAAGGCCTGCCTGGAACGCTTTATCTAATTCTGGGCGCTGCCGCCCGCCGCAACTCGGCTGCTAAAATAACCCTGTTACACACTATTCAACAGGAGGTTCTCTTGCAGAACTCTGATACCCCTAAAGTTTCGCTGCTTGTTCCCATCTGCAATGTTGAGCGCTACCTGCGCGAGTGCCTCGATTCAGTCATGGCGCAGACGCTCAAGGACATCGAGATCATCTGCATCAACGACGGTTCTACCGATAGCTCGCCAGATATCATCCGCGAGTACATGGAGCGCGACCCCCGTGTAAAGATGATCGACAAGGCCAACAGCGGCTACGGCGACTCGATGAACCGCGGTCTAGAGATGGCACGCGGCGAGTACGTGGGCATCCTTGAGTCCGACGACTTTATGTTTGAGGATTCGCTCCAAAAGCTGGTCGCCAAGGCCGATGCTGAGCATGCCGATGTCGTTAAGGGCGACTTTTACTTGTACTGGTCTGCGCCCAGCGAGCGCCGTGAGCTGTTTGGGATTATCGACGAGCATATGACGGGCGCCGCGTATCGCCCCGCCGATCGTCCGGGTATCTTCTACCGCAAGCCTTCCATTTGGTCTGCCATCTATCGACGCGAGTTCCTTAACGACAATCAGATTCGGTTTCTTCCCACGCCGGGTGCCTCGTATCAGGATGCGGGTTTTAACTTTAAGGTCTGGGCATGCGCCGAGCGTGCCGCGTTTATTGCGGACCCCATTTTGTGCTATCGCCAGGATAACGAGAAGAGCTCCGTTAATTCGCCCAACAAGGTATTTTGCGTGTGCGACGAATATGCCGAGATGCAGCGCTTTTTGGATGAACGCCCCGAGCTTAAGGCTCGGCTTCAGGGCATTTTAATGCGCATGAAGGTCGATACGTACCGTTGGAATGATGAGCGTTTGGTCGATGGGCTGCGCGAGCAGTTTTGGGAGAAGGCGTCTCCGGAGCTCAAGGCCGATTGGGATACCGGTCGCTTTGACCTGTCGCTGTTCGATCCGCGCGGCGAGACCGACTTGCGTTTGATGGTCAAGTCGCCCCGCACCTATATCGATTCGCGCTTTGATTTTAAGAAGCCGGGCAAGCTCAATACATTTAAGCACTACTTTAAGATCGGCGGCCTGCCGCTGGTCTGGCGCGTGCTGACGTATCAGCATGCCTATGGCAATAACCCGCATCCCGATGACGTGCCGGCGGCACAGTAGGAGCGCGTGATTATGGTTACCCCTAAGATTTCCGTTGTCGTTCCCATCTACAAGGTGGAGGATTGTCTGGCATGGTGCCTGGACTCCCTGCTCGCGCAGGATATGTCCGATTGGGAAGGTGTGCTGGTTAACGATGGCTCGCCTGATGGGTCGCGCGACATCGCCGCTGCCTATTGCGAAAAGGATACGCGCTTTAAGCTGGTCGATAAGCCCAACGGTGGTCTGTCGAGCGCCCGAAATGCGGGTATCGCTGCGTCCTTGGCTCCTATCGTAGCGTTCTTGGATTCTGACGACCGCTTTACGTCCGATGCATGCCGTGTGATCGTCGATGCCTTTGAGCGCGAGGACTGCGACGTTTTGACCTTTGGCGCAAACCCGTATCCGCTCGACGCGGGGTATCCGTGGCTTAACTATGTGCTGAGTCCACGCGACGTTTCGTTTGAGGGCTATAGCTCCGACCTGCTGTTTAAGGAAGCGTCTCGCCCTTTTGCATGGCGCACCGCCTGCAAGCGCGCTTTTTTGCTGGGTAGCGGGATCGTGTTTGATGAAACCGTTAAGTATGGCGAGGACCAGGTCTTCGATTTTGCCGTGTACGGTCGTTCGCGTAAGACCGCGCTTATCTCGAACAAGCTGTACGACTATCGCGTGGCACGCAAAGGTTCGCTCATGGACACCATGCGCTATGACGACGAGACGCGCTTGCTGGAGCACGTGAAGATTTACTCCGCGGTGCTGGCTGACTGGCAACGCGACGGTCTCGATGCCCAGCATGCCGATGACCTGGCGTACTTTCTATGCGATCTGGTGCTGTACGATGTGCTCAGGCTGTTGGGTACGGACTGCGGCAAGGTGTTTGCTGCCGTTGTCACGGCGCTTGCCGGTTCTGCCGTGGGCAGCGATGCTGCGCTCGCACAATGCGCTCCTTCTGTTGCCGCTATGGTGCGTACGGCACTTGTTGGTAAGGCGCCTGCTGCTCGTTCGTGCAAAAAGCTCATGTTCGATTACGACGTCTTGAGGTTTGGGCGCCTGGGCGCGTGCAAGCGCATGGCTGCGAACGCTCTGGGAAAGCGAGAAGTGTAGATGAGTATCAAGCGTTTGGCGCTTTGCCGCAGTCAGGGTCGTCTGTTCGTCCTGCTTCGCTTTGTCGGCCAGGATATCGCGGGGCTTATTGAGCAGGAGGGTTCCCAGGCCTTTGCTCACGCGACGACCAACGGCGCTTGCGTGCCGTCTTTGTCACTGCCGGTCGATCATGGCCGCGTGCTTGCGCTTTGCCCCTCCGTTGCCGATTATGAGCGTGAGCTCGTCGTCTTGGTGCTTCCGTTTATGGACGGCTCTACAATTGATGTCTCATTTGTGTCCGGCGGCAAAAGGCTGGGCTCTCTTCGCCTTGATAGTCGTATTGCCAAGCTTGAATCTAAGATTAACTACAAGGCAAAGCCTGCGATGTGCGCGCTCGTTCGCGATGCGCAGCGTGGCGAGTGCTGCGGTCGCTACGAGATCGATGCCGTTCGTTATTTACCGGCAGATGAGGGCGCCGTCTGGCGCTATGAGGTAAAGTGGGCGGGAGACCCCCAGTGCGCTCCTGAGCTCCAGATTTTCGATACGCACATGAATGCGATTGATGCCACCGTGCATGTGTTTGAGTCGCAGGTCGATGTTCTCCAGCAAAACGGTTGTCGCGTCAATAAAACGTATCTGAGCGTGGAGATGCCTCTGGATATACGAGATTTTGTCGCGATTGTGAGCGATCCCACGGAGCAGACTCAGAGTGGTTTTTGTGCCATGGATGGTCGTTTATACAACGGCATGGTCGACGACAGTTGGAACCGCATGAAAGATGCGCGTGCGGATGACGCTGCTTATCGACGCTGGTTTGAGCAGCATCGCGCAAGGCCGGGCGACCTGGCGTGCCAGTGCGTCGTCGCGGCGGCATTTGCCTACCGACCGCTCGTGAGCATTGTGGTGCCGTGCTATAAGACCGATCGGGTCTATCTGCACGAGCTGCTGGACTCGGTGCTATCTCAGAGCTATGACAACTGGGAATTGCTGCTTATGGACGCCTCGCCCGAATGGGATGCGGTGGCCAAGCTTGCGGCCGACGCCAATGACGAACGGGTTCATCGTATTGAGCTGCCTGGCAACGGCGGCATTGTGCTCAACACCAACGCTGGCATTCAACAAGCGTCGGGCGACTACATCGCATTTTTGGACCATGACGACATTCTGGAGCCGGATGCGTTGTTCCACTATGTCGCCGCATTGAACAAGGCGGCAGAGGGGGAGCGTCCGCAGGTCCTGTTCTGTGACGAGGACATGTTTCGGAAAACGGGGGAGTGGGGTCAGCCGGTCTTTAAGACGCAGCTCAACGTTGACCTGCTCTATAGCCATAACTGCGTGACGCATTTTCTGATGGTGGAGAAGGCGCTTATCGATCGCATTGGCATGTCGCCGGAAGACGTCGCGGGCGCCCAGGATTATGATCTGACGCTTCGCTGCCTTGCATCGGGCGCACGGTTTGAGCATATTGCCCACGTGTTGTATCACTGGCGCGTACACCCTGGTTCCACCGCCGACGGTTCTGCCGATAGCAAGCCGTATGCGGTTGAGGCCGGGCGCCTTGCGCTTCAGCGCCACTTTAACGCACTGGGCGTTCATGGAGCGGTCGAGGAGACCGAGACGCCGTTTGTTTACCGCATGCGCTATGCGCTGCCGGAGTCTGCGCCGCTGGTGAGTATTGTGATTCCCACCAAGGACCACGTTGAGACGCTCGACGCCTGTGTGATGTCGATCGCCCAGAAGGCCACGTATACCAATTACGAGATCGTCTTGGTGGAGAACAACAGCGAGGCCCCGGAGACGTTTGCGTATTACGAAACCCTGCCAGAGCGCGTGGCTGCAGCATCCGAAGGTAAAGGTGGCGCACGTGTTGTGTACTGGCCGGGCGAGTTCAATTACTCCCAGATCATCAACTTTGGCGTTGAGCATGCCAAGGGCGATTACCTGCTGCTGCTGAACAACGATACCGAGGTCATAAGCCCCGATTTTATTGAAGAGATGATGGGTTATCTGCAACGTCCCGATGCGGGCGTGGTGGGTGCCAAGCTCTATTTTGCCGATCATCTGGTGCAGCACGCTGGCATTTTGGTTGGCGTGCGTGGCGCACTTGCTCATGCCAATCAGGACTTCTCGGCTAAGCGCGAGGGCTATCTTGCCCGCGCTGTGCGCCCCGGTAACTTTAGTGCCGTGACGGGTGCCTGCCAGATGGTCCGACGCGACGTATTTGAGCGGGTCGGAGGCTACAACGAGGAATTCGCCGTCGGCTTTAACGATGCGGACTTTTGCCTGCGCGTGCGGGAGGCGGGCTACCGCACCATCTTTACGCCCTATGCCGAGCTGTACCACTACGAGTTCACCTCACGCGGCAGGGAAGAGGCCAACGAGGAAAAACTGCACCGCTGGAAGCGCGAGCAGGCGCTGTTCATGAAGCGTTGGCCGGGGTTCTTCTTGACGGGCGATCCGTGGTTGGGGTCGAACCTATCTGCCGAGAGTGAGTACTTCTCGCTTTAGACAATGGTTTAACTGCTGTCGAGAGCCGCTAAGACCACGAAGGGCTATGCCTATCTGGTGCAACTGGTCGGTTACTCTATTTGGCAGCGCGCCAACTTGCATCGTGTCAAAAGTGCCAACGTGAGCGAGCGCGATGTTATCGAGGGCATTGCGCTGGCAGAGGCTCGTTTTCACGATGTTGTTCACGAGCCCGCGATTTCTGGACTTGGACTCAACGATACCAAATACCTTTTGGCCATGTGCGAGGATAAGCAGCAGTCCAAATCATCTGAGATTGCTAAACGCATGGGTAAAAAGACCAATGAGGTCAGCTCTATTAGGGCTAAACTGCTTCAAAGAGAGGTTATTCAAGCTCCGCAGAGGGCTACGTGCAGTTTGCCGTGCCGGACCTAGATATCTATCTGCGAGAGAACGCCGCGGAGATTCTCGAGCGGTTCTAAATCGAGGCATGAATAGCCGCCGGTTAACTGCCCTTGTCGACTTGGCTCGCGTCCCCATTACAGTCTGAAATAGGCCATCGATAAATTTCGATGGCGAGCATTCGGCGCATTGCCTACGATACGGGCAAGCCCCGAGGGGCCGCCGATCGGGCGCCTCCGGATGGCCGTCTGCCCCTGCCCCGTAGAGGGCCCGGGGGGTGTTGCCACCGGGGGCGCTCGCCGCTCCGGACGACTGATAGGAAACTGCCGGGCGCAAGCGCCACGGCCAGGTAATGTGGGTGTCGCGGGGAGGGGTTCCGATCGGCCTACCGATTGGAGGATACCACCGTGGCACCAACTAGAATGCCGGAAGCCGTCATCGGGCTCGATGTCGGGAAATCGTCCCACTGGGCATGCGTCGCGACTCGAGATGGCGAGGTGCTGTTGAGCGCCCCCGTCGCGAACAGGGAGGACGACCTGGACTCGCTGTTCGGCCGCTTCCCCGATGCGCTCGTGGTCGTCGACCAGTCGCGCAACATAGGCGCCCTCGCGCTCGCCCGCGCCAGGGCGGCCGGGATGTCGGCGGCGTACCTGCCGGGACTCGCGGCGCACGGGGCCGCCAGGCTCTTCGCCGGCGACGCCAAGACCGACGAGCGAGACGCGATGGTCATCGCGAAGACGGCGCTTGGCATCCCCGACGCGCTCCTGCCGGTCGGAGACCCAGGCCCGACGATTGCGGCGGCGAGGGCGCTGGCCGCCCAGAGGAACTTCCTGACCTGCGAGAACACTAGGAATAAGAACCGGCTGCGCAGCATCCTGCTGGAATCGTGCCCCGCCTTCGAGGCGCTGGTCGACCTGTCCGACGGGCCCCAGCTGAGGCTCATGGCATCCCTCGGCGGGGCCTGGTCGGTAGCCGACGCCGGGCCCCGCAGGGCGGCGGCGCTCACGCGTGGGGCGGCGCGCGGTAAGATCGAGGCCCTCGTCCGCTCGACAACTTCCTCGACAAGGCCGGATGCGTCGGTCGTCGCCGCCGAGGACCGGGCGGTGAAACTGCTCGCGCGCAGGATATCCGAGAACTCGGCGGAGATCGAGGCGATCACGGCGGAGATCTCCGCCCTGCTCGAGGGCGACGATACCTACCGATGCCTCCTGACGGTGCCGGGCATCGGGCCCAAAACCGCTTCCGAGCTCGCGATCTCCATCGACATCGAAGACTTCCCCAGTCACGACAGGCTCGCGTCGTACTGCGGCCTGGCGCCGCGCAACCGCCAGTCGGGAACCTCGATCTCCTCGGTGACGGCATCGCGCCAAGGCAACAAGAGGCTGAAGAACCTGCTCATATTCTCATGTAACTGCCTTACCCGGACAGAGGGGAGATGGGGCGACTACTACACCAGGTGCCGGGAGCGGGGCATGTCGCACGGCAAGGCGCTCAAGGCGCTGGCGCGAAAGAGACTGAAGGTCATCTACGCGGTCATGCGAGACAGGGTGCCTTACGCAGCCTAGCCGAAACGCACCGAACAGACTGAAGCCCACCGGCCGAATGGCCTGGCGTCAGCATGCCGCGATTCGGTCGCACGGAGAGCATTTCCCAGTTGACAAAACTATAGGAACACCCCCCAATCTAGTAGACTTCAAACCGTTGCTAGATCGGGGGGATTTTCCATGAAACGAGTTTCCGGGGCCGGCTGCGCGCTTGCGTCTGTTGGTAACGCCATTTTGTACGATGGCGATTTTATTGGTATGCCTACTAGCTCTAAAACCGCTGCGAAGTTTGCCATGCCTGTGCTGGGGTTTGACTATCGTCTGGTGTAGATTGGTGCCACCGCGGTCGTTATGGTCTGGAACTTCGTATCCCAAAAAAACGGCTCGAAGCTTAGGTTCAACCTGCGCTTCGAGCCATTTGGCTTTATGTAGCTTGTCACGCTCTACAAGCGTAATACAAATCAAGCGGTTCGTTTCTTGTTAGGTTCTCGTTGATGGGCTCACGTAGTACTTCGCAGGCTTGCGTCGGGATGCTCTGTTTACGGTAGCTATCCGCTCCAGCGATATCGCCGCCTAGAGCCATCTTTAACCACTTGGTTGGTTCGTATTTATAAGCTGGTGCGTGGACGCTGTTTCTTGTTGCGGCGGTGTATCCTTCTTCCTCATCCGTTCAGCCGCAGGGTTGTTCTGATGTAAGGGGTGGCGGGGGCTTGCGGGATTGAACCGCAAAAGGGCCTCCGGTCGCCGCTATCAAGTGCCGGCGCCCCCGCTAGCCCCCGCCGTGACCATATTTAGGATATCGATCATGGTGACCCCTCCCTCCATTGAGGTCTCGAGTGTTAGAAACATCTCGAGGATGGAGTCCACCAGCGCGATAGCGGCGCTAAGGAGCTTGAGCTATCTTACCCCCTTGAGGCGACTGTCAGTCGCTTCCTTCTCCATTTGTTGTCTAGAACGCTTGGAATGGCCTGTCCTTTAGAGACCTCGGCAAAGGGGAGTGGGGTTGATTATTTCACGCGTGAGCACCGTCCGTTTCGCACTTTGGAAATCGGAGCCCACGCCGTTTGCGTTTCACGCGTTTTGCGGCTTGCGTATAGCTATTTCTTTTCGGCAAGCAGCTTGCGCATGTTGACGTCGTCCAGATCGATTCCTCCTGGTCTCCTCTTCGATCATCGCAAACCCCCTATTCCCTGTAGTAGTCGGCCCTGCGCACGTGGCCCCTCGGATCGGATTCCGGCCCGCGCGGATTCCTTGCCGGCCTTGCCGCGGTCGGCTCGTCGAGCCCGGAATCGAGTATGGCCTTCAGGTGCTTGTAGCGGGGCGACGTCAGCTTCGGCAGCGCGTGGGCCCATGCCACCTCCAGGCGCTCCTCCCCGTACCTCTTCGACGGGTTCAGCACGGAGAGCGCCGGGGTATAAGCCTGCTCCATGAACTTCGCGCGGCCGAAGATGCGCTCCATCACCGCCGCGCAGCTGGGCCCCACGCGCTTCGCCCAGCCCCTGATGACCGCGTCGTCCCATTCCGGCCTGAGGAACGCGCCGGACATGTGGAACTCGTCGGTCGAGTAGCCGCTGCGCACGTAGGAGGGTAGCAGCTTGTGCGTGGCGATGCGCTCGCCGGCGTGGTAGATTGACGTCGTCGACTCGCCGACCTTGAGGTCGACCTTGCGGCCCGCGTAGCGGTACGGGACGGAGTAGCGGTTCATGGCGTAGACGACGCGGAAGTCGAGGTTGACCGAGCGGTTGTACACCCATTCGGCGACGTCGTAGCGGACGTCGGGCAGCGGCCTGAGCTGCCCGGCCTCGGCCTCCCTGAACACGGAGTCGCGGCTGCCCTCCCGCTTCTGGAAGGGGTGGCGTTGTACGCGGCGTTGCATTTCCGCACCGCGAGCGCCACCTCGTCGAGGCTGGCGAAGGTGCGGTTGCGCAGCTGGGCGACCACCCAGGTCGCGGCGTCCTTGACGGTCCCTCAGCGGACGCCTTCTGCTTCGGCTTCCTGACCTGGGCGGGCATGATCGCCGTCATGTAGTGCTCGCCGAGCGCCTCGTAGGCGTCGTGCCCGACAACCTCAAGACCGGCGTCACCGCCCACCCGAGGGAGGGCGAGGTCGTGCTCAACGCCGCGTACGAGGACCTCGTCGCCCACTACGGGTCGGCGGTCATGTCGGCGAGGGTCCGCAGGCCCCGCGACAAGGCGAGCGCCGAGAACGAGGTGTGGCGTGCCGCCACGTACGTGATCGGCGCGCTGCGCAATGAGGTGTTCACCGACATGGCGTCCCTGCGCGCCGCGGTCGCCGCGAAGGTCGCGGAGCACAACGCCAGGCCGTTCTCCAAGCGCGAGGGGTCGAGGGCGGAGTGCTTCGCCGCCGAGGAGGCGAGCCTTTTCTGGTTGACGGAGTAGCCCTGCAGGAGGTGCTGCTTGAGCACGCCATTTGCCCATCGGCGGAAGTACACGCCCTGCTGGGATTTCACGCGGTAGCCAACCGAGATGATCATGTCGAGATTGTAGTGCTCGACCTGACGTTTGACCGTCCTCGTGCCCTCGTTTTGAACTAGTGAAAAAAATGCACTAGTTGGAATGTCGGAAAGCTCTTCTTTGGATGCTGATTTTAGATGCTTGCGAATCGTTGTGACGTCGCGCCCGAACAACGTCGCCATCCGCTGCTGGGTCAGCCAGACCGTGTCGCCGTCGACGCGCACGTCAAGGTGGACTGCGTGGTCGGGGTCCTCGTACAAAGCGATCTGCTGGTTTGCGTTGGAATTGTCCATGATGTATGCCCCCTCAGTTTAGTCGGTATGCCATGGTCCGCACGCCGGAGGGCGAGTGGTTTCAGCATGCCGGTACTACGTAGCTTCAACCGGCATCCCGCCGGTCAGCCGGCGTCGCGAGCGCCAGCTAAGCCAGGGTCGGAGCGATAAATATCTCTGCGGCGCTGGCGCTTCGTACCATTGGGGGCCTCCGAAGCGACTTTCGCCCTGTCTAGTTTGCTAAAGACGGCGTACCGCGAAACACGAACATGCGTACGTATTTCTGATATAATTAGTCATGGACACGGGGTGAGTCGTCCTCCGCCTTGCTCTCCGAAGCCCGCGGCAATCCGGGCCGCGGTTCCACGAGGCAGGGGGGTGATCATATGGATAGGATCGTCCTTCTCCTAGCGGCACACCCGGTCTCGGAGATAGGCGGCGAAATAGGCCGCCGCCAACGACAGGCTCGCCCCGTCGAAGCGTGCGGGGATTTAATTTCCTTGAAGGAGGCCAAGGGAGGTTCGATGAAGAAGGGCATGAGCATTAATTCTCTCATGAAGCACATGAGGACGAATCACGGCATGGAGGATTTGCGGGGGAGCGACAGAAAGATACTGCTGAGAAACATGGGCTATTTCCATGGCTATAAAGGCTTCCGGTTTATCCGAAAGCCCAAAAACGTGCTCCCCCTCCCTTCGTTCGATGCCCTCATGGACATATACGGGTTCGATTCCGCCATCAAGGCGGCAATCTACCCGGAGATAATGTTCATCGAAACGGCGGTTAAAAACATAGTCTTGGCTAGAATACTTGAGAACATAGAGGACCCCGGGCTGGTGACCTTCTTAAAGCGCGGCCTCCGGACATGCAGGGATTCCAACGGAAGGGTCGTGAGCGGGCAGATGAGCGAAAAGCTCAAACTCAAGAGCCAGCTTCAGAACATCGTGAGACGGAGTTACAAAAACGATCTTGTGAAGCATTATGTCGATCGCGACGACGACGCGCCCGTTTGGAGCATTTTTGAGGTGATGACCCTCGGCGATCTCACAAGCGTATGCAGAAGCTTACCCGATGAAACCCTCGCCGATATCGCAAGCGACCTAGGTCTCTCACATGCGAACTCCGGCATCGTCGTCAACATCGTCGAGACGATTCGTCCCTTAAGGAACGCGGTCGCCCACAACGGGGCGGTGTTCGATTCGAGGTTCAGCCAATCGGTCAAGTACCCCAATCACGACAGAAACCTGGCCGCGGTTGGCGAGCTTCTCGATGAGGATCTTTCTATCGGATACAGGTTGAATTTCAATTCCATAATCGACTACATCGTTCTCCTGGCCTATCTATTGACCTTGCTAACGCATCAGAAGAAGCGTTCCAGAGAATTTCTTCGGAAATGCCTGCGGGAGCTGGAGAAGCTCGAGTACGCTGTCGGGGTGGACACGTACATGATGATCGTCGGAAGCGGTGATCGGCAGAAATACGGATATATTGAGGGGTTCCTCGATGGCTACGGGCGCAAGCGGCGACGTTCCTCCCTTGTGCTAGAATGAACGATGAGAAACGGCGAAACGCCGTGGGAGGGGCCGATCAGTCGGTCCCTCTCTTTTAATATGAGTTGAACATTGTCAAGAGGCAAAACCGGCCCGGCCGTCCGCGGAGCTACCGCGCACGGCCGGGCCTACCTATCTTCACCCGGCGACCGCGCCGCTGGAGGGCGTGTCTGCTCGACGCACGTTCGGCATTCTAATATCCGCGCGTGGCCTTCTCGGCTGCGCATCTCGTTGCTACGGCTGGGGGCCTCGCGGCGAAATCGGAGTCTTTATGCGGGCATGGCGGTCTCCCGCCGCCCAAAAAAGGGACTCGAGTGGCCTCCCAACGGCCTCGAGCGCGGCGCGCGCCGGGGTCGGAGCCCGTGTCCGGGGGCGGCGGCGCGCTACGCCGCCGCCATCCCGGCTATGGCCCACACCCAGCACGCCATCTCGCGCGCCGTGGCGCAGTTGGCCACGCACGGCCTCTTGCCGGCGGCGGCCATGGCCTCCCTGCGGTCGATCAGCCTGCGGTTGCACTTCGTCGCGTGGCGCCGCACCGCGGGGGCGGCCTCCTGGCCGGGCGCGAGGGGCTTCGGGCCGCGCGAGGACATCGGGACGTGCCAGGCGGACTCGACGAGCGCCGACCGCACGTGGGCGTTGCCCGTGCGGGTTATCCCGCCCCTCGACGAGGACTCGCCGCTCGAGTGCTCCGAGGGCGCGAGCCCGCACCACGAGGCGAACGACGGCGCGTTCGGGAACCGGGCGGGGTCGCCCATCTCGCAGGCGAGCAGGTGCGCGGTGGCGACGTCGATGCCCTTCACGCACCTGAGCGCGTCGACGACCGGCCTCCATTCCGGGCGCGCGGCGGATTCGGCGACCCTGCGCGCGAGCGCGTCCCGGGCCTCCTCGCAGCGCCGCACGCAGTCGCGGTAGTGCTCGTAGGCGGCGTCGTCGGGCTTGTGTTTCGTCAAGAGGATTTGAGCAAAAAGATCATCGGAAATTGAGCAGCCTGAGCATCGGAAGCGCGCACGCTTTTTGAGCGGCTAGCCCTCCTGCATGAGGGCATGGCGGACGCGGTAGGACTCGCCGCGGAACTGGACGAGCCTCCCGTGGTGGACGATGCGGTCGATCACGGCGGCGGCCATCTGGTCGTCCCCGAACACCGACCCCCACCTGCTGAACTCCAGGTTCGTGGTGATTACCACCGACTGCCTCTCGTATGCGTCGGCGAAGACCTGGAAGAGCAGCCTCGCCCCGTCCGAGTCGAGCGGGAGAAACCCGAGCTCGTCGATGACGAGCAGGCGGGCCTTGCCGATGAGCGCGGCCTCCCGGTCGAGCCTCCCGTCGTCGCGGGCGCGCCTCAGGCGCATCACGAGCGAGGACGCCGTGAAGAAGCGCGCCTCGAGCCTCCTCTCGCACGCCAGCGCGCAGAGGGCCGACGCCATGTGCGTCTTGCCGGTGCCGACGTCGCCCATGAGCACGAGGTCCTCCCTGCGCTCGACGAAGTCGAGCGCGAGCAGCGACTCGCGCCCCATGCCCTCCGGCCACGACACGGCCGACCAGTCGTAGCCGTCGAAGGTCTTGGGCGCCGGCAGCGCGCAGCGCCTGAGCAGCGTCGCGCGCTTCGAGGCCTCGCGGCTGGACCTCTCCGCCTCGAGGTAGCCCGCCAGGTACTCCACCTGTTTCGGGGTGCCGAGCCTCGACCACTCCTCCAGGACGGCGGTGGTGAGCGAGCACGACCGCCCGGCCTCCACGACCCTGCGGGCCAGCTCCTCGCCAGCGGCCATCGGCGACCGCCCCCTTCAGGAACCCGTCGTAGACCGACAGGTCGGCCCCGCCGGCCCCGCCGCCGCCTCCCGCGATACGCCTCGCCAGCACGTCGACCGTGGCGTCGTCGGGGACGCGGCCGCCCTCGACGACCCTGAGCGCCGCCTCGCATGCCGCCTCGAAGCCCGAGGACTCGCTCGCCCGGCCGATCGACCTGAGCGTGCGCCTCCTGCCGGCGGAGTCCATCCGGTCGATCCCCTCGACGAGCCCCGGCGGCATGTCGCGCCTGATCGTCGACTCCCCGAAGGCCCTCGGCCTGGCGATGATGGCGGGCACGAGCGAGAGGGGGTTCCGGACCGCGGGGCCCTCCCCGAAGGCCCTGGGTGTTTGTGTCAAGCTCGGGCTTTCAATTGAGGCAGCGGTTCTTTTCACACGTGGCAAGGAAAGGTTTCAGGTTTGGCAAAGGCGTGCCTCTTTCTCTCTTTGGCTTTG
>NZ_JBQHQF010000006.1:0-88750 GCF_052067635.1 Collinsella sp. HCP3S3_E5
TTCTTGACGAACTCGAGGTTGTCCTCGATGGAGTCCAGCTTCTCGCGGACGATCTGCGGCATGTGCTTCCCGCGGATGCCGGCCTCGGCGATGTACTGGTCGGTGAACTCGTCGCGGGCGCCGGGGACCTGGTCGAACACCTCGGCGACGAGGTTCTCGAGGTAGAGCACCTCGACGCCCTGGTCCCTCAGGATCTGGGCGAAGGTGTCGTGCTCCTGCTGCGCGACCTCCAGGAACGGGACGTCGTCGAACAGGAGCCGCTCGAGCTCGTCGGGCGGCAGGTTGAGGAGCTCGTCGCCGGGACGGTGCAGGCAGACCTTCCTGAGCTTGCCGATCTCGGAAGGCACGTGCAGACCTTTCGTCATGGCCTCCTACCTTTCTTTCGGGCCCTTGTCAGGGCCGAATGTATCAGCGCCCCTCCGTATGGAGCGCTGCTTGCTGACAGCTCTAGTTATATCCAATTTCCACCCGAAATTCCACCTCGCCCCCGAACGGTCAACAAAGTACGATGAACGGTATATCGCATATGATTTCCCATGATGCACTTCAGTTTCGTAAAGCAGATTTTCCTAGGTAAACGTTATTTTTCTAGGAAATCAAGATTGAACACTCAAAGTTATCCATGATTCAAAATTGCATAGCGAAAACGGTTTTCTGCATATAAATGACGCTTGTCCTCGATTCGACCTAAATTCGATTATATTCAGCTTGCTATCATTCTTATTCATACATTCTCAGCAGTTGAGTGAGGATATAGATCGCTTGTTCAAAGCACCGGACGTTAGTGCTTCGGGTCGTCAGCGTAATAAGTAGGTAAAGATACCGTTCGCGCGATACGTCCGCGCCATAGGTCGACTAAATTGAGACAATAGCAAACAGTGTTAGGCTACCGTCCCCTGTAGGGACTGAACGGACAGATGCATATGCCGAGCAAAATCGAAAAGAAGCAGAACGCCGCCAAGCTGCGCAAGAAACCGCGCGATTTCTCGTATACGCAAAATCGAGAGCTTAGCTGGCTGCGCTTTGATAACCGCGTACTCGACGAAGCCTTCGATGAGTCTGTGCCACTGTTCGAGCGCCTTAAGTTCGTCTCGATCTTCGAGTCAAACCTCGACGAGTTTCTCATGGTGCGCGTGGGCGGCTTGTCCGATCTGGCAGAGCTCAAAAAACAGCCCGTCGACAACAAGAGCAATATGACCGCCTCCGAACAGGTCGATGCTGTCATGGCAGAGCTGCCCGGGCTCCTTACCCGCTGGGAGTCGATCTTTAAGAGCATCGAGGACAAGCTCGACGCTTTGGGCGTTCACCGCGCCCGCATCGATTCGCTTACGCCCGAGGAACATACCTTTGTAACCCGCTACTTCCAGGCCTACGTATCACCGGTCATCTCGCCGCTGGTCATCGATCCGCGCCATCCCTTCCCCAACCTGCGCAACGGCGCGCTCTATCTGGCTTGTGGCCTGGACGGCATCACCGACGAGGAGAGCCTACTGGGCCTTATCGAGATTCCCGCCTCGATGAACCGCGTGGTCGAAATCCCCTCGCCCACCGGCACCTACTCCTACATTCTGCTCGAGGACGTCATCCTCGCCTGCCTGGACAGCTGCTTCGGCTCCTATAAGCCGCTCGACCGCGCGCTCATCCGCGTCACCCGCAACGCCGACATCGATCCGGACGGCGAAGGCGTCGAGGAGGAAGAGGATTACCGCCAGCACATGAAGCGCATCCTCAAGAAGCGCCTGCGCCTGCAGCCGGTGGTGCTCGCCGTATCGGGCTCGCTCGAAAAGCCAACGCTCAAGACCATCCGCAAAGCGCTCGAGCTTTCGCGCCGCTCGGTTTTTACCTGCGATATCCCGCTCAACCTGGGCTATGTCTTTGGCATTGAGGGCAAAATACCCGAGCATCTACGAAACGAGTTGCTCTTTACGCCGTTTAGGCCGCAGCCCAACCCCACCATCGATATGACCCGCTCCATCCGCGATCAGGTGCTGCAGCACGACAAGCTGCTCTTTTACCCTTACGAGACCATGAATCCGTTCTTGGACCTGGTGCACGAAGCAGCCTACGACCCCGAGTGCATCTCGCTTCGCATCACGCTCTACCGCGTGGCCAAACAAAGCCGCCTGTGCGAGTCGCTCATCGATGCTGCCGAAAACGGCAAAGAGGTTACAGTGCTCATGGAGCTCCGCGCCCGCTTTGACGAGCAAAACAACATCGAATGGGCCGAGCGGCTGGAAGAGGCCGGCTGCACCGTTATCTACGGCTCCGAGGGCTTTAAATGCCATTCCAAGATCTGCCAGCTCACCTATCGCGAGGGCATGGCGCTTACCCGTCTGACGCTTTTGGGTACCGGCAACTTTAACGAGAAGACGGCCAAGCTCTACAGCGACTTTATGCTCATGACCGCGCATCCCGGCATCGGCGAGGACGCTAACCTGTTCTTCCGCAACCTGTCGCTGGGCAACCTGCGCGGCGACTACCGCTTCCTGGGCGTGGCGCCCGTGGGCCTCAAGCCGCTCATCATGCGCGGCCTGGACCGCGAGATTCAGCGTGCCCTTGTCGGCGAGCCCGCCCGCGTGTTCTTTAAGCTCAACTCGCTTACCGACCGCGAGGTCATCGACAAGATCGCCGAGGCATCGTGTGCCGGTGTGCGCGTGGACATGATCATCCGCGGTATCTCGTGCCTCAAGCCCGGTGTTCCGGGCAAGACCGAGAACGTGCACGTGCGCTCCATCGTCGGACGCTTTTTGGAGCATGCGCGCGTCTATGCCTTTGGCGTGGACTCGGATATGATCTACCTGAGCTCGGCAGACATGATGACGCGCAACACCGAGCACCGCGTGGAGATCGCCTTCCCCGTGCTCGACCCCACCTGCCGCGCCCAGGTGCACGAGTACATGGGCATGCAGCTGCGCGACAACGTGAAGGCACGCAGTCTGACGAGTGACGGCACCTGGATTCCCGTGGAGCGCAAAGAAGGCGAGAAGCCCTTCAACTCGCAGGAAGCTCTGCTGGAGCGTGCCTATCGCAACGCCGGGGCCGTCGCCAAGGCAGAACCTACGCTCGCATCCAAGCCTGAGCTCGAACCGCAGCCGGCCGCACCCGAGGTCCAGAAGGTTCAGGCAACCGTCATAGAGCCTGAGTCCGAGCCTGCTCCTCGGCCCCAACCGCAGACGGCCAACCCCGCGTCCGAGAAGGGCGCCCGCCGCGAGAAGCCCGCTGGCAAGACCAAGACCATCGAGCGCCATCGCCCCGGTCGCGTGCGCATGGGACTGGGCCTGATCGGCCTAGGCCTTAAGACGCTCATTACCGGCAAGACGAAATAGACGTTTGTAGAAGCGCCCCGTATTTGAGGAATACCCCAAATACGGGGCGCTTTTCCCTGCTACCATGGTTGCGAACAATACCGCGAATGACAGGCAGGAACATGAAGCTCACCATAGAATCGATGACCTACGGCGCCGACGGACTGGCGCACGCCGACAACGGCAAGGCCGTCTTTGTGCAGGGCGCCGTGGCAGGCGACACCGTCGAGGCCGAGATCGTGCAGGACGGCAAGTCGTTTATGCGCGCCCGCACGACCGAGATTCTGGAGCCGGGCCCCGATCGCATTCAGCCCCCCTGCCCCTTCGTGGGCGTCTGCGGCGGTTGTTCGTGGGGCAATCTCTCGCGCATCGCGCAGCTTGCCGCCAAAGAGCAAAACCTGCGCTCCACGCTCGAGCGCATTGGCAAGTTCGCCCCCGAGCAGGTCAACGATCTTGTCCAGCCCATCCGCCACACCAAGGACGACTGGGGCTACCGCAACAAGATTGAGCTGGAGCCCACCCTCGTTAACGGCCGCGTTCGCCTTGGCATGCACGGCGTCGATCCCAGCAAGATCGTCACCGTAGATTCGTGCCCGCTGTTCGATAAGCGTTTTCCCAAGGCGCTCAAATCGGTCGTCGGCGCGCTCAACTATCTGAGCGGCAGTCACGATCTGGGTCTGGAGCGCGTGGGCATTCGCGCTTCGCGTCGCACCAAGGCGCTCGAGGTCGCACTTTGGACGCCCACGGGCTCCTTCCCGCGCTCGCAGGTCTCGCGCGTGTTGGCAGACGCCGCTCGCCCCACGAGCGTAGTGCGCGTCATGAGCAAGGGCGAGAAGAAGGCCCGCCGCGTCTCCAAGGTGGAGATGCTCGCCGGCGAGGGCTCCTGGACCGAGAACATCGCCGACGGCCAGATGCGCCTTTCGGCCCCATCGTTTTTCCAGGTCAACACCAAGGGCGCCGAGATTTTGATCGAGCTTGTCATGGAGGCGCTCGACCCGCAAGAAGATGAGCTTGCCATGGACCTGTACTGCGGCGCCGGCACCTTTACCCTACCGCTCGCCCGCCGCTGTGATTTTGTTGCCGCCGTCGAGGCCTACGGCCCGGCCGTGCGCGACCTGCGCCGCAACCTCGAGATCAACAAGCTCGATAACGTCGATGTCATCGGCGGCGATGCCGTGCGCGAGTTCCCCGACCAGGATGCCGATGTCCTGGTGGTCGACCCGCCGCGTGCAGGTCTGGAACCCGAGGCAATCGACCTCATCGCCAGCACGAGCGCCCGCGACGTGGCCTACGTGAGCTGCGATCCGGCGACTCTGGCACGCGATCTTAAGTGCTTTGTCGAGGAAGGCACCTTCTCCCCCGTCAAGATCACGCCGGTCGACCTGTTCCCGCAAACCTTCCACTGCGAAACCGTCGTCCATCTCAAGCGCAACTAGACTGTTTGCCCAAGACCACACCCGATGATTTTTCTGGGACGGGGATAAAAATAAATTTGTTCCGAATGATTATTTAATCCCCGTCCCGAAATTAAACCGCCCCCCATTTCTTGGACATTGAACTGCCGCCCGAGAAAGCTAAACGCCTTCTGGCAGGTTGTCCCGGACCGAGGGCGGCCGCCTCGATCGCCCTCGGCCCTCACCCACCTCAACTGCCCTCAACTACATAGAGCTGGTCGAGAAGGGCCCAAGCTAGCAGGCGCCTTCCTCGTCGTCGTTGGGCCGGTAGGTGATGAACTCGATGACGAAGGCCAGGACGGCAGAGACGAGCGAGGCGATGATCGCGAAGATCATGTGGGAGATTCCGGCGCCACCAGGGGTCCCGTCGATGAAGTTGAGCAGGTTGAAGACACCGAGGCCACCCGAGATGTACATGAGGGCGCCCGTCATTCCCACGATGGCGCCGCCCACGGCGGAGCTCAGGCATGCCACGACGAACGCGCGCTTGTTGGGGAGGGCGATGCCGTAGATGCCCGGCTCGGTGACGCCGAAGAAGAAGGCGGAGATCATCGCGGGAAGGGCGATGCCGCGGAAGCGCTCGTCCTTGTTTCTGAGATACATGGCAAAGATGACCGCTCCGAGCGCGAACCCGTGGGCGACGGTGGCGGCGAGCACGCTGTCGTGGCCGAGGGTGTTCAGGTTCATGATGGAGATGGGGATGAGGCTCCAGTGGAAGCCAAAGATGACGAGGCACATCCACAGTCCGCCGACCAGGGCGCTGCCCAAGACGGAACCAACCACGGGAAGCTGGAAAATGAACGAGAACGCCGCGCTCAGCAGGTTGGTGATGAGGGTGGCCACCGGGCCGATGACGAGGTAGCCCAAGACGATGGAGACCGTCATCGTGGCGAGCGGGACGAGGAACATCTTGAGCGCAGCCGGCATCCAGCTCTTGAGCCAGCGCTCAATGATAGAGCCGAACCACACCATGAGAAGGACGGGGATCACCGAGCTCACGTAGCCGGACACGGGCATGATGATGGGGACCCCGAGGGCGGTGGCGTACCACGAGAACGTGCCGGCCACGCCGAGGTCGATGCTGCCGAGCGCCTCGCCCGAGGTCAGGGCGACCATCGTCGGGTAGAGGAGCGCCACGCCGATTGCCACGCCGGTGAACTCGTTCATGCGGAACTTGCGCGCGGCACTGAACGCCAGGGCGACGGGAAGGAAGTAGAAGAAGCCGTCAGCCACGGTGTAGAGCAGCGTGTAGAGGCCGTCGTTTGCAAAGGCCGGGACGAAGTAGGTGATGAGGGCAAGCAGTCCCTTCATGATGCCTGCGGCGGCAAGCGGTCCCAAGATGGGCTGGAAGATGCCAGAGATGAGGTCGATGATGACGGAGGCAACGGTCTTATCGCCCTGGGGCTCGTCGTCGGCGCTTGCGCCGCCCGAGAAGTTACCGGCCTCCAGGACCGCGTCGTAGACGTCCTCGACGATGTTACCCACGACCACCTGGTACTGGCCGTTGGCCTGGATGACCTGGATGACGCCCTTGAGGGCCTCGATCTTGGCCGTGTTGGCGCGGGACTCGTCCTTGAGCTTGAAGCGCACGCGCGTGATGCAGTGCGCGACGCTGGCGACGTTCTCGGCGCCGCCTACGTTCTCGAGTATGGATCTGGCCAGATCGTCGTATTTTTCAGCCATTATTTTCTCCTTAGTGATATTGCCCGGGCGGCTAGCCCAGGTCGCCTCCGTTGGTGGCGATGGCCTGTCGGTACCAGTAGAAGCTCTTCTTGCGCCTGCGCTCGAGCGTGCCGTTGCCCAGGTTGTCGCGGTCCACGTAGATGAAGCCGTAGCGCTTCTCCATCTCGCCAGAGCCCGCGCTCACGAGGTCGATCGGCCCCCAGGTGGTGTAGCCGAGCATCTCGACGCCGTCCTGCTCGATGGCGTCGCGCATGGCCTCGATGTGCTCGCGCAGGTAGGCGATACGGTAGTCGTCCTCGATCGTGCCGTCGGGAAGCACCTCGTCATAGGCGCCGAGGCCGTTCTCCACCACAAAGAGCGGCTTTTGGTAGCGGTCCCAGAGGTCGTTGATCGTGATGCGGAATCCCAGCGGGTCGATGACCCAGCCCCAGTCGCTCGTGCGCACGTAGGGGTTCTCCACGCCGGCGAAGGCGTTGCCCTCGGCGACGCCGCCCACGGAATCGGGGTCGCCCGCGGTGCAGCGCGAGGAGTAGTAGCTAAACGAGATGAAGTCGACGGTGTTCTCCGCAAGGATGCGCTCGTCCTCGGCGGTCATGCCCACGTCGATGCCCTCGCGCTCGAGCATCTTGAGCGCGTAGCCGGGGTAGTGCCCGCGCGCCTGCACGTCCACGAAGAAGAGGTCCTCCTGGTTCTTGACCTGCGCCGCGCGGACGTCCTCGGGGCGGCAGGAGTAGGGGTAGTAGCTTCCCGCGGCGAGCATGCAGCCCACCTTGTTCTCCGGGTCGACCTCGTGGGCGATCTTGGTGGCCCAGGCGCTGGCCACGAGCTCGTTGTGCGCGGCGCGGTACTCGGCCTCGCGGGCATTCTCCCCGGGCTCGAGGACGATGCCGGCACCCATGAAGGGACGGTGCAAGATCATGTTCATCTCGTTGAACGTGATCCACCAGCGCACGAGGCCGCGGTAGCGGTTGAAGAGCACCGTCACGAGCCGCTTGTAGAGCTCGATGAGGGTGCGGTTTCGCCAGGCGCCGTACTTCTTGACGAGGTGTATGGGGCAGTCGAAGTGCGTGATGGTCACGAGGGGCTCGATCCCGTGCTCGCGGCAGCAGCGGAACACGTCCTCGTAGAAGGCGAGCCCGGCCTCGTTGGGCTCCTCCTCGTCGCCGTTGGGAAAGATGCGGCTCCAGGCGATGGAGAGGCGAAAGACCTTGAAGCCCATCTCCGCGAAGAGGGCTATGTCCTCGCGGTAGCGGTGGTAGAAGTCGACGCCCGTCTGGGCCGGGTAGTAGTACCCGGGCTCGAAGTCGAGCATGCGCCTCAGGCCGCGACTCACGTCGTTGCGCTCCGGCCCGTGTGGGATGACGTCGACATTGGCAAGGCCGCGGCCGCCCTCGTCATAACCTCCCTCGCATTGGTTGGCGGCGGTGGCTCCTCCCCAAAGGAACCCTTTTGGAAATGGCATGGTGCCTCCTTCTCTCTGGCGTCCCCACCTCTGCGGGGGACGCTTTAATAACGTCCTTGCGACCTCACGCGCCGGGCCCGTGGCCCTTTCCCTGATGCGCGCGGGCCGCCTGTGAAGGGATGACTAGCTGATGGCTTGTCCTGCGGCGGCGCGACGTGCCTCCCGGCCTCCAAGCAGGGAGGGGACCTGCGCCAGGCACACGCCGGCGAGGATGATGGCGACGCCCAGCCACTCGACGACGCCGAGCGGCTCGCCGAGGACGATCATGGCGATGAGCAGGCCGGCGGGGAGTTCCGCGGCGGCCATGACTGTGGAGAGGCCCGCGGGCAGGTGCGGAGAGCCCATGCCGAAGAGCAGGACCGGGCAGAGCATGCCAAAGAAGCCGGCGATGACGGCAAAGGGCAGGATGCCCTGGACGAGGACGCCCGAGACGACGTAGTCCGGGCACACCGTGAGCGACATGACCACGGAGCCCGCGCATACGATGACGCCACGCTGCTCGGACGAGCAGGGGGCCTCGACCTTGCCGGAGAGGGTGACAAAGAGGGAGCAGGACACGGCCGCCCCCAGCGCGCAGAGCAGGGCCACGGGGTCGTACCCGGTGATGCCGGTCTTGTAAACGCCGCTGGCGAACACCGTTCCGAAGACGATGACCAAGGCGGAGACCACTTGGAGGGCCCTCGGCGGTCGGCGCGTCATGACGGTCTGCCACAGGAGCCCCAGCCACGTGAACTGGAAGAGGAGCGTGAGCGCCACCGGGGCGGGCAGCACGCTCATGGCGTAGCAGTAAAGGATTGAGGTGAGGCAGGTGAGGGCTCCCAGGCCCATGAGCTTGAGGGCGAGCTTCCAGCCCACGCGCTGCCATCGGTGCCCGAGTGCGTTGCCCGCGAGTGTGGCGAGGGCGAAGAAGAGGCAGCCGAACCACGCCTGGCTCGCCACCACCTGCACCGAGGTGAAGCCCGCGGCGTAGGCGAGCTTGAAGGTCGTGGCCATCGCGCCGTAGCAGGCGCCGCCCGCAAAGACCTGGAGCGCCGCCTTGGCCTGTCCCGCGCCCGTGGCTCCTACCCCGGCGGCCTGTTGCTTGATTGTGTTTGTTCCTGCCATTAGGCTCCCTTCCGTCTGCTGTCTTGCAGATGCACGTCTCGTGCGTCTGTTCCCTGCAGTCGGAAGGTGGGCTCGTGCGGTCTTCTGGCGGTGCATGTGGCACCTGCTGCCAAGACGAAAAAAGCCACGCAACCGACTGCTCGGTTGCGTGGCAAAAAGGTGGCTAGCGCCCAGAAAAGTCCACGCGTTTTTAGACTGGGACAAAGTACTACAACAGGTGAGATTCCGTCAAGAAAAACCGAGGAAAAAAATGAGTCTCTGCCCGCCGTACCTGTGGCGGTCGTTCCCCGAACGGGGCGGTGTGTTGGGGACGGTCTCGATCTGTAACAGTAAGACCCGGTTTTGGTCCGTAGATGTTACAGATTTAGACGTTTTGTCGGGGCGGTTTCCGTTTGTCTTGATCTGTAACAGTTAGGGGTCAAAAGTGGGCCTAGATGTTACAGATCGAGATTGTTGAGGATGGGTGAGGGTAGCTAAAATAGCCCCGTCCCCTTTTAAACATTGGGAAATCGAGCGTGGCAAGCATAGGCCTTCGGGGTATAAGACGGCTAATTGTATGCCGCCTTACGAAAGGAACTCTCATGCCCAGCGTTGCCGTTCTCGCCGCCGATGGTTTTGAAACTATTGAATGCCTGACCATGGTCGATGTCATGCGTCGCGGCGGCGTGCGCGCCACGCTCGTCTCGATCATGCCCACACGCGAGGTCGTGAGCTCACTGCAGATTCCCGTGACCTGCGATGCGCTCTTTGACGAAATCAACTTTGAGGAGTACGACTGCGTCGTGCTGCCTGGCGGCCTGCCCGGAGCCACCAACTTGCGCGCCGACCAGCGTGTCTGCGATGTAGTCTGCGAGTTCGCCGCAACCAAGCATGTTGCCGCCATCTGCGCCGCCCCGTTTATCCTGGGCGAGCTTGGTCTGCTCGAGGGACGCCGAGCCACGTGCTTCCCCGGCTTTGAGAAGAGCTTCCCCGAGGGTGCTTATACCGGCGAGAAGGTCACGCAAGACGGCAACATCATCACTGCCAGCGGCATGGCACAGTCACTTCCCTTTGCCTTGGAGCTGCTGCGCACACTCGCCGGCGACAAGGCCGTCGAGAAGGTTGCCGAGGGCATCCAGCTATGATTTTGGCTTCGCAATCGCCGCGCCGCATAGAGCTGATGCGCGAGGCGGGCTATGACGTTCGCGTAATTCCCGCAGATATCGACGAAACGCCTTCTGATGGCGAAGCTCCGCTTACGCTTGTCGAACGCTTGGCACGCGCCAAAGCCGCTGCCGTTGCCTCCGAGCACGCCGAACCCAACGAACTGACTGTCGCAGCCGATACCATTGTCACCTTTGACGGGCAAATTTTGGGCAAGCCGGCAGACGAGGACGAGGCACGCACCATGCTCCGCGAGCTTTCGGGCCGCACGCACCAGGTGGCAACCGGCGTCTGTATCGTTAAAGCCGGCGACGCTGCAGCTCCGCATGCCGCCGAAAGTCTGTCGTTTGTCGACGTGACCGACGTGACGTTCTACGAGCTTACCGAGGAGCAAATCGGGCACTATGTTGCCTCCGGCGAACCCATGGACAAGGCCGGAGCCTACGGTATCCAGGGCACAGGCGGCCGCATGCTCGTGCATGACATTTCGGGCGACTTCTACAACGTGGTGGGCTTACCCATCGCTCGCGTCGCACGCGCGATTCAAAAACTCTCGTAATTGCATCTGGCGCTGGGTATCCCCCGGCGCCTACAATTTTGCCGTACCGTACGGATCCCGACCGAGCATAAGGCCCGGCGGAAAACCGATAGGAGAAAACATGGACACCCTGCTCGAAGCCATTGACGTTTGCGATGTCGATGGCTTTTGCTTTGGCAACTATACAGACGAGGAGGCCGGCACCGGCTGCACCGTAATCGTGGCGCCCGAGGGTGCCACCGGCGGCGTTGACGTGCGTGGTGGTGCTCCCGCTTCGCGCGAGACCGATCTGCTGCGTCCCGAGAACACCGTCGATAAGGTCCACGCCGTCTGCCTTTCGGGCGGTTCGGCCTTTGGTCTCGAAGCGGCAAGCGGCGTGGCCCGCGAACTCGAGAGCCGCGGCATCGGCCTGCCCGTCGGCCCCACGCAGGTGCCCATCGTGTGTTCCAGCTGCATCTTCGACCTCGCCTTTGGCGATCCCACCGTGCGTCCCGACATTGACGCCGGTATCGCCGCCGTGCGCGAGGCGCTCGACCATACCCCCACCACACTCGAGCAGGGCAATGTAGGTGCCGGCACCGGCGCCACCGTAGGCAAGCTCATGGGGCCCGCCACCTGCATGAAGGCTGGCCTGGGAGCTGCTGCCGTGGCACTCGGCACCGTCAAGGTAGGCGCCGTGGTCTCGGTCAACGCCTGTGGCAACGTGGTCGACCCGACCACCGGCGAGTGGGTGGCCGGCATGCGCGCCGCAGCCGATAGCGACCAGATCGTCGACATGGAGCTCGCCGCCCTTGCCGCCGCCGGCTCTATGAAAATGCCACTCGACCGCACCAACACCACCATCAGCTGCATCGTCACCAACGTGGAGCTCACTAAGGCCCAGGCCACCAAGGTCTCCCAGATGGCCGCAGACGCCTATGCACACGCCATCCGCCCCACACACACCACCAACGACGGTGACACCATCTACACCCTTGCCAGCGGCAAGCTGGGCAGCCAGGCAAGCGCCGCCGTTCCCCTAGACCTGCTGGGCATGCTCGCCGTAAGGGCCCTGGAAACCGCCATCGTAAACGGAGCCAAAACCGCCAAAACATCCCACGGCATCCCCGGCGTTGCGAAGTAATCCACTCGACCGTCGGTCGGAGGCGGGCGGGCGTTACGTTTGCTGCTCTACAGTCCTATGCAAGACGAAGGCCACATTAAGTGGCCTTCTTTGCATGCGGAACTCGCGACAAACGTAACGCCCGCCCGTCTCCGACCGACTACCAACTAAGACCTTTTCAGCCCAGGCCCCTGTGTACCGCGCGTCGAAGATCTTCAAATTCAGCTTGCTGACATAAAGCGGGACATAGCAGAGGGCCCCTGGTCCTTAACTTGATACGAGTTCCGCACGCAAAGGAGGCGCCAGTGGCGCCTCCGTCTTGCGCAGGACTGTTCGAAGTAGCAAGTTAAGGACCAGGGGTCCCCGTTACCCGAGCGTTTATGCACTAGTTGAATTTGAAGATCTTTGAGGCAAGACGGTAGAGGCCGAGTGTGGTTTTGTCTCCAGCCCGCCCGTGCAGGTTGGTAAAGAAGCCGACCACACCGTAGCGTGCACGACGATACATACGCTCGTCGTAGGCCTTCAAATCACTCCACAATGTCGTCAGGCGCTCGTCGGCGCAATCCTCATCGGAAAGCTTGGTTAGCACCGAACAAATTGCCATCATCATAGTGAAATAGCCCATCATGTACGCGCGCAGACGCGACGACTCGACATCGCTATACAGATGGAACGACTCCATCATAATGCGCGTCACGCGAAACTGCTGGTCCAGACGTTTGACCATCGTGGCCTCGTTGACGCTCTGGCCCTCGCGACCGATAAAGTAACGATAGAGGTCGATGTCGGCGTAGTACATGGTCTTGCAGCGCGGCAGCGGCACATAGGCGTAGATATTGTCTACATAGAACGTGTGCGGCGGCATAGGCAGATTGGACGCGCGCAGCACATCCGTGCGATAACACAGGCTGTGCATGAGCAAATTCTGGTCCGGACGGAAATGGCCAATCTGGTCCCAGGTAAAGATCTTTTTGCGCGGCAGGGCAAACTTGTAACCAATGGCGGTATGCGTACCCTCGTAAACCTTCTCGTACACATAGTTCGAGATAAACAGATCGACGCGCTGGTCGCGCTCCTCAAAGCCACGCAGAATCGAAAGCATGGTCGAAAGCGCCGCACCGTCGAGCCAGTCATCCGAGTCGACGACCTTGTAGTAGGTGCCCTGCGCCTCGCGCAGGCCCGAGAGGACGGCCATGCCGTGGCCGCCGTTCTCCTGATGCACCGCGCGGATGATACCGGGGTAACGCGCCTCCCACTCATCGGCCTTAGCTGCCGTCTCGTCCTTGGAACCGTCATCGACGATGATGATCTCGATATCGGTGGCGTAATCGCTCCCCTCCAGAATGGAGGTGATGCAATGGTCCATGTCCTTGGCGGCGTTATACGAGGGAATACCGAATGATATGACTTTATGCATGGCAGGCGATAATCTCATCCGAAAGATCGAGGGCAGAGTTGGTCACGGCATCCATATCGTAGTAACGATACTCGGCCAAGCGACCCACCGGGTGGAAGTTCGTCAGGTTCTGGACGCGCTCAAGATAGCGCTCATAGAGCTCGCGGTTCTCGGGCTCCAGAATGGCGTAATAGGGCGTCTCGCCCGAGCCGGGCGTATAGGCCTTGGAATACTCCTTCATGATGGTGGTCTTGCCGGGCAGGACCTGACCAGTCATGTTCTTGAACTCGGTGATGCGCGTGTAATCCTCGCTCGTGGTGTAGTTGACGGTGCCCACGGGCTGGAACTGGTCCATATCGAGCGTCTCGAACTTCATGTCGAGCGTACGGTACGGCAGAGCGCCCAAGTCGAGGTTGAACAGCTCGTCGAGCGGACCGGTGTAGACGATCTCGCCGCCATAGACCTTGCCGTCGATCTTGACGGTGGTCTCGTCAATCTCAAAGAGGTCGCGGGCGTCCACGTCGCAGAACACATCAATCAGATCGTGGTCGAGCATATGCTCGAACAACGCGGTATAGCCGTCCTGCGGCATGCCCTGGAAGGGGGCCTGCGGGAAATAGCGGTCATCGTCGCCCACAAAGACGGGAACGCGGCCGGTGATCGAGGGATCGATCTGGTCGGGCGTCTGGCCCCACTGCTTCATGGTGTAATGCAAAAAGACGTTCTCGTAGACGTAATCGGCGACCTCGGCAAGATCCGGGTCGTTCTTCTTGCGCAGCTCCATGATGGGCACCTTGACGTCTTTGCCAAAGGTCTCCACGAGCTTCTGATACAGCTCCTCGCCGCGCTCATCGCCAAAGGCGAGCTTGAGGCTCGCGTGGTTAAAGGGCACGGGCATAAGGGTGCCGTTGATGTTGGCGAGCACCTTGTGCTGGTAGTCCGTCCACTTGGTAAAGCGCGACAGAAAATTGTGGACGCGCTCGTTAAAGGTATGGTAAATGTGCGGACCATACTCGTGGACCAGGATCCCGGCCTCATCAAAGCAGTCGTAAGCATTGCCCGCAATGTGGCCACGGCGCTCCAAAACGGCAACGCGATAGCCGATGGTCTCGGCAAGACGGCGGGCACAAACGGCACCGGCATACCCGGCACCGACGACAATCATGTCGTATGCGCCGGCGTTAAAGCCTTCAGGCAGGCCTGAGGTAATCTGCATCGATACTCCTTGTCAAAAGCCACGGGCTCGTTAGCTGGGCTTTTCTCGAACATTCTTCGAGACATATTTATCAGAGCGATTATAGCGCTAATGCGTCCTATAATGAGCTTGCCACACAAGGAAAGCTCAAGCACCCCGGCGTACATATTTGAAAGGTAAACCCGCTAGCAGCGGGTTTATTCGTGGACAGCCGGGTGCCTGGAGCTTAGCGAAACGCTTGTAAGGAGTAACATGAGCGATTTCCTAAACCGTATGAAGTCTGCCGCCAAGGCCGACCTTAAGACGATCGTCCTGCCCGAGGGCGAAGATCCGCGCACCATCATCGCAGCTACCAAGATCATCGAGGAGGGCTTGGCAAAGATCGTCATCTTGGGCAACCCCGACGAGATCAACGTTCCCGGCGCTACCGTCATCGACCCGCGCAATGCCGAGAAGCACGAGGAGTACGCGCAGAAGTTTGCCGAGCTCCGCGCCAAGAAGGGCGTCACCATCGAGCAGGCTCGCGCCCAGGTGATGGACGCCACCTACTTTGGCACCATGATGGTCAAGATGGGCGATGCCGATGGCCTGGTCTCCGGCGCCTGCCACTCCACCGCCGACACTCTGCGCCCCGCGCTGCAGATCCTCAAGACCGCCCCGGGCACCAAGCTGGTCTCGGCCTTCTTTGTGATGTGCACCGACACCCCGCAGTTCGGCACCGACGGCACGCTGATCTTCGCCGACTGCGGCCTCAACATCAACCCATCCTCCGATGAGCTCTCCGAGATCGCCATCGCCTCCGCTCATTCCTGGTCCACCTTCATGGGCAACGTTGAGCCGCACGTGGCCATGCTCTCCTACTCCACCATGGGTTCCGCCGGCGGCGAGGTCGCCAAGAAGGTCCAGGAGGCCGTGAAGTTCTGCAAGGAGAAGGCCCCCGAGCTCGCCATCGATGGCGACCTGCAGCTCGACGCCGCCATCGTCCCCAACGTGGCCCAGCTCAAGGCTCCCGGCTCCTCCGTTGCCGGCAAGGCCAACGTGCTCGTGTTTCCCGACCTCGAGGCCGGCAACATCGGCTACAAGCTGGTCCAGCGCTTCGCCGGCGCCGATGCCTACGGCCCCATCCTGCAGGGCATCGCCAAGCCGGTTAACGACCTTTCGCGCGGCTGCTCTGCCGACGACATCGTGGGTGTCGTAGCCATCACCGCCGTCCAGGCTCAGATGGCTGAGTAGCGGACGCACTCGCCCGAAGGCCGTACGGGCTAACCCCTGAAAACGTCCTCGACCAATGAAACGCCCCCGTTCTGCTCCTCCGGAGCTACGAACGGGGGCGTTTCTGGTCTGCGGATTGTTTTCAGGGGTTAGCCCGTACGGCCTTCTACCGCTACGTAGCATTCAGGGAATCTGGGGCGGACGGCGGCTTGGCTACGAGTTGGGGCTGAAGATTTGAGCAGATTGGTGCCGTTGTTGGGAGCGCAGGCGTTGCCGGCGATGATCACTTTGGGACCGAAATGTTGGCTGCAGTTCGATGTCTTACCCACCGGAAAGTGTGTCCCGGTTTGAAGGTGGATTGCGGGATGTAGCTTCCACTTGGGGGCTGTTTGGGAAACTGCGGGACGGAATTTTGCTTTGTTGTGGGTCGTATTGTCCGCAACCTGCCCCAAACGGAAAGTGTGTCCCAAAATCCGCGTTCAAAATGGGATGGGGTTTCCGCCGTCCGCCCTCCAAAAAAGCCTCCCGAGCTGTTGCTCAGGAGGCCTTTCGTTTACATGCAAACGAGCGCGTTAGTTGTTCTTGGTCAGACGCTCGACGTCGTGGGCGATCATGTATTCCTCGTCGGTGGGGATGACCATGACGGTGACGGCGGAACCGGCGGCGCTGATGACCTGCGGGCCGTTGCCCACGGCCTCGCGGTTCTTGTTGTTGTCGATACGCACACCCAGCCACTCAAAGCAGTCGCAGAAGGCCTTGCGGATCGACCAGTCGTTCTCGCCGATGCCGGCGGTAAAGGTGATGGTGTCCACGCCCGCCATGGATGCAATCATGGAACCGGCCTGCTGCATGGCCTTGTAGGCGAACATGTCGAAGGCGAGCAGGCAGCGCTCATCGCCCTCGGAGGCGCGCGTGCGGATGTCGCGGGCGTCGTTGGAGATACCCGAGATGGCAAGCAGACCAGACTGCTTGTTCATCATGTCATCGACTTCCTGATAACTGTAGCCGCCCTCACGCTGCAGGTAGCACACGGTAGCAGGGTCGATGGAACCACAACGGGTGCCCATCATCAGGCCATCGAGCGGCGTGAGGCCCATCGTGGTGTCGCGGCACACGCCGTCCTCGATGGCGGCGAGCGAAGCACCGTTGCCCAGATGGCACGAAAGCAGACGGTGGCAGCGCGAGCCCAGGATCTCCTTGGCCATCATCCACTCGTAGCGGTGGCTCGTACCGTGTGCACCGTACTTGCGCACGTGGTACTTGTCGCACACGTCCTTGGGCAGCGCGTAGGTGTAGGCGACCTCGGGCATAGTCATGTGGAACGAGGTGTCGAAGACGGCCACGTTGGGCAGCTCCGGATACTTCTCGCGGCAATATTCGATTGCCGCGGCCTCGCCGTAGTTGTGCAGCGGGGCGAGCGGTGCCACCTCAAGAATCTTGGCCATAACCTCGTCGTCAACGACTGCGGAATCATCGAAGTGCCAGCCGCCCTGAACGATACGATGCCCAATGCCATCAATCGTAAAGTCGGTCTTCTCGAGCTCCTCGAGCACACGAGCGATAGCAGAGCGATGATCGGGGAAAGGGACCTCCTCGGTCTGCTTGGTGCCACCGTTCTCGGAGTGACCAAAGATGCCCATGTCCGATCCGATACGCTCGCAGTTGCCCTTGGCGAAAACCTCGCGGGTATCGGTATCCAAAAGCTGATATTTAAGGCTCGAGCTGCCGGCGTTGACAACAAGTACGTTCATGAGACTCCTTTGCAGTGCAATACGGTCGGCGCAGACCCCTTAAGGTGGCCGTATGTTAATAAGAAGTTATCACAACTTGATAAATAGCTATCAGGCATATCGCCCAACGAGCACAAGAGAGGGGCCGAACGGCGCTCGGTCGTCCAGCCCCTCCCCTCTTGCAATTACTTGCCGTTGACGATGCGCTCGACGTCGGAAGCGATCATGAACTCCTCGTCCGTGGGGATGACGAAGATCTTGACCTTGGAATCCTTGGCGGACAGGCACCAGGCGCCGTCGCCACGCAGGGCGTTGCGGGCATGATCCATCTTAACGCCCATAAAGGCCAGACGGTCGGCCACGCCAGCGCGGACAGCCGGAGCGTGCTCGCCGATGCCGGCGGTAAAGACCAGGGTGTCCATACCGCACATGGAAGTGGCCATCTCGGCAGCCTTGGCGGCAATCTTGTAGACGAACATATCGAAGGCGAGCTGAGCCTCGGGGTCACCAGCAGCGGCGAGCTCCTCGACGTTGCGGCAGTCGTTGGTCTTGCCGCCGGTCACAGCCAAAAGGCCGGACTTCTTGTTCATCATCTCGTCGACCTCGTCGAAGGTGTAGCCGCCCTCGCGCTGCAGGTAGCACACGGTAGCCGGGTCAATGGAGCCGCAGCGGGTGCCCATCATGACACCGTCGAGCGGCGTCAAGCCCATGGTGGTGTCCATGCACTTACCGTCCTCGATAGCGCACAGGGAAGCGCCGGAACCGATGTGGCACACGACGACCTTGCGAGCCTCGCCGTTGGTCATCTCGGCAACCTTCTTGGAGATGTAGCGGTAGCTGGTGCCGTGGGCGCCGTACTTACGGATGTGCAGCTTGTCGCAGACGTCCTTGGGCAGGGCGTAGGTCTTGGCGACCTCGGGCATATTGAAGTGGAAAGCAGTGTCGTAGACCGTGACGTTGGGCAGGTCGGGATACTGCTCGAGGCAGTACTCGATAACGTTGGCCTCGGGGTTGTTGTGCAGCGGGGCGAGCGGAGCGACCTCGCGGATCTTGGCGAGGACGTCCTCGTCGACGAGGGAGGAATCGCCGAAGTACCAACCGCCCTGAACGATACGGTGGCCGATACCCTCGATCTTGACGCCGTTGGCCTCGAGGTCCTTCAGGACGACCTCGATGGCGACCTTGTGGTCGGGGAACTCGATGTTCTCGGTCACCTTCTTGGAACCGTTGGCAGCGTGGGTGAAGGTACCGCCGGTAAAGCAGACGCGCTCGCAGGAGCCCTTTGCGGACACCTTGTGGGACTTGGTATCGATGACCTGATACTTAAGGGTCGAAGATCCCGCGTTGACGACCAGAACGTTCATGTGTCTCCCTACTAACAGGCGGTGTGGCGCCGCCAGGTTACATACGCTTCAATAATAAACCCAAACGCCCTCGCGCTCGGGTTTATTGCGTTGATATATAAGTTATCGGTGCCTAAGCTTTCGCCTCATCCCACGGAAGAAGCGCCCTCAGATGAGGTTCTCGCCCAGGTTCTTGCCGCCGAGGACGTGCATGTGGAAGTGCATGACGGTCTGACCGGCGTTGACGCCCTTGTTGGAGATGACGCGGAAACCGTCCTCCAAGCCCTTGGCCTTAGCGACCTCCTGGATGGCGTGAGCCATGGCGCCCATGGTCTCGGCCGGTACGTTGTCTGCGATGTCGCTGTAGTGCTTCTTGGGGATTACGAGGGTGTGGACCGGCGCCTGGGGGTTGAGGTCGTCGAACGCGATGACCTGATCGTCCTCATAGACAACGGTTGAGGGGATCTCGTGGTTGGCAATTTTGCAGAAGATGCAATCACACATGGTTGGTTCCTTTCTCACAGACCAAGGTAGTCTTTTTGGGACGGGGCTTTTTTGACTACTTTTTCGCAAGCGCAGGCACCTGGCGAGCCGTCGCGCAAGGGTAGTCAAAAAAGCCCCGTCCCAAAAAGACTACCCCAAAGTGGGCTGCGGGATGGTTAGAACGAGAGGTTGTCGTCGGTGTTGGCGGCTTCGCCGTCGGCGAGCACGTCGTTGCCGTCGACGTCCTTCAGGAGCACCGAGACCTTCTGCTCGGCATCGGACAAGCGGGTACGCAGGCTCTTGAGGAGCTCGACGCCGCGGGTATAGCTCTCGAGCGACTCCTCGAGCTCCATGTCGCCCGACTCCAGGCTGCGGATGATGAGCTCCAGCTCCTGCGAGGCCTGCTTGTACGTAAGCTGCTCGACCGGGGTCTTCTCTGCCATATCTGTTTCCTTTCCTAAGGGTCTATCACTGTGAAACGCGGTCTACTCGACCGCGTTGACGGTTGCTGCCACGTTGCCGTCCGCCATGCGCACGCGGATGGTGTCGCCCGGCTTAAAGGTCTTGGCGCTCGTAGCCACACCGTCATCGCTGTACGCGATGGAATAACCACGGGCAAGCACCTTGAGCGGTGACAGGGCATCGAGCGAGGCAGCAGCTCGGCCCAGGTCGGACGCGGGTTTGCTGAGCATCGTGCGCCCCTGATGCTCCAGACGGGAACTCGCAAGCGTGAGCGCATGGCGTTTGCCATCGAGCCCCGAGGTGCTTGCAACCAGACGCTCGGGCAGGCGCTCAAAGTCGGAGCGGAAGGCCCCAACCGAACGCGTTATGGCGCCGGACAGACGATCGGCCGTCAGGGCAAGCTCAGACTCGCGACGCTCGACCATAAATGTGGGGTCGTTGAGGCACGGACGGCGTGCGGCGGCATCGAGCGCATCGCCCAGACGGGCCGTATAGGTGTCCCAAGCGCGGCGACCACGCTGATCGAGCATTTCCAGATCGACCTGATCTGACCCGATCATCGATGCCATCGCGGCGCCCAGACGCTGATGGCGCGCCTCGAGCACATCTGCCAGCTCCGTCATAGCCGGCGCCACCGATTCGGCCGCCGCCGTGGGCGTGGAGGCGCGGCGATCGCTCACCATGTCGCAGATCGAGGTATCGGGCTCATGGCCAATGCCGGTCACCACGGGCACAGGACAAGCCGCCACCGCGCGGGCAAGCTCCTCGTCATTGAAGGTCATGAGGTCCTCGAAGGAGCCGCCGCCGCGCACCAGCAAAATGCAATCGGGCGCCGGCGTAATGGAAGCGGCGCGACGCAAACCCTCAATGAGCTCTGCCGGCGCACCCTCGCCTTGAACCTTGGCACCCACGCAAACGAGCTCGACGAGTGGGTTGCGACGACGCAATGTGCGCTTGACGTCATCGATTACGGCACCCGAAAGCGAGGTGACGACCGCCACACGCGAGCAGAACACCGGGATGCGGCGCTTGCGCGCTTCGTCCATCAGGCCCTCGCGGCTCAGCTTTTCGGCCAGTTGCGCCACTTGTTGACGCAGCAGACCCTCCCCCGCCAGCGAAAACGAGCGGGCGACAAAACTCATGCGGCCCGTGGGCTTATAGAGATTGAAGCTACCCTTAAAGCTCACCTGCATGCCGTCGCGCAGATCGAACGTGCGCTTGAGATAGGCGCCCTTCCAAATGATGCAGTCAACGGCGGCCGAATCGTCCTTAATCTGGAAGTAGCAGTGGCCGCTTCGGGCATTGGGGCCACGGAAGCCCGTGACCTCGCCCAAGACACTCAGCTGCGGAATAGCATCGAGTGCACCGGCGGCGATCTCCACCGCCTGGCTCACGCTGAGTTCCTTGCGCTCCCGATCGTCCGAGCCGTCAAACTCGGCGGAAACAGCATTGCCGGTTAGATTCCAGCCTGCCACGCAGCCTCCTTTCGTTATCGTGCACAAAGGCTCCAGCCCTGCGCAAATTCAAGTCCAACACATAGTACAGCGCCGCGGGGACACAAATCCCCGCGGCGCCTGTCAAGCCAATTTGTTATCGGTTGGAGTTTCTGTTGTAGCGAGCCATCAGGTAGAGCAGCTGAATGATCGAGGTGAGCGCTGCGGCCACATAGGTAAGCGCGGCTGCCGTCAGGACCTTCTTGGCACCGTTGACCTGCTTGGAGCTCATGCCCGACCGCTCGATGTACGCCACGGCGCGGCGGCTGGCATCAATCTCGACCGGCAGCGTAACCAGCTGGAACAACACACTAAACGAGAAGAAGATCAGCGCGAGGGTTGTGAGCCCGGCAATGTTCATAAACAGGCCCAAGAGCAACACGATGGTCCAGGTGTTCTGGGTAAAGTTGACGACCGGGACCAGGGCAGTGCGTACCTTCATCATGGCATAGCCGCTTTGGCGCTGGGCGGCGTGGCCCGCCTCGTGGCAGGCGACGGCAACGCTTGCGACCGATCCGCCCGAACGGTTGGCATCCGAGAGATACAGGTTGTTATCCTGCGGGTTGTAATGGTCGGTGAGCTCACCGGCGACGCCCTTGATACCCACGGCATTGCAGCCGTTTGCATCGAGCATGCGGCGCGCGACCGTGGCACCCGTATCGCCGTCCGAGCGCACCTTAGACCACGTCTTGTACGTCGAGTTGATATAGCTCTGCGCGGCAAGACCGAGCACCGTACAAACAAGGACGACCAGCAGGTACAGCGGGTCGATGCCAAAGCCGTAACCATAGTAATAGGGCATGCGAATTCCTCCGAATCGAGTTACACGTTGGAGGCATTCTACCCACTCGCCCAGCCAACGAGACAGCATCGATGTTTTGGCAATGTCAGCGAAAACGGCCGAGAGCGAGCAAGGTGACGTGAAAGAGAAGCGACGCGTACTTTGGTACGCGAGCGACGATTGAACGTCAGATTGCCGCTCTCGGCCGTTTGCAGCGTCGAGCTGTTACGCGGTTTGGTAAAACCGCGTAACTATATACCTACAGGAGCTCGATTTTGCCGTCCTTCACCGTCAACCCCATGTTGCCCGAGAGCAGATCGTCCAGGCGCGAGCCCACAAGCTCAAAGCGCCAACCTTCGCGCAAAGGGCTCTGCTCGGGATGCTCAATATAGTCGGCCAGGTCATCGCGCGAGGCAATGACCGAGGTCGCCACGCCCGAACGCTCGGCAACCAGGCGAATGAGCGCGTACATGAGATCCGTCACGCTCTCCAGCTCCGGAGAGATCTGGCGATGTCCGCGCACCATGAGCGGCAGGCGATCGTGCGGGCAGCTCGCGCCACGCTTGATGGCCATGAGCGCGCCGTCCACATCGCGCTCCCCCAGTTGATCGGTGCCGCGGATGCTGCGGAACTCCTCAACGCGCACAGGATTGCGCTTGACGAGCGCCAGCAGCGTATCGTCGGACATGACCCACTTGCGCGGGATGTTGCGGCGCTCGGCGCGGTCCTCGCGCCAGGCGGCAAGCTCGCGCGCAATGCCCAGCTGATGGCGGCTACACGAGTTGATGCGCTTGACCTTGCGGAATGCCTCATGGCGGTCGGCGCGGTAGTGCGACTCGTCTGCCAGCGGGCGCAACTCGTCGAGCACCCAATCCACACGGCCCAGCTCACGCAGACGGCTCATCATCTCGGTATAGGCGACGATCAGATACTTGACGTCATCGATCGCGTACTCAATCTGCTTATCGCTCAGCGGGCGGCGCGACCAATCGGTCAGCGACTCGGTCTTGGGCAGCGATACGCCGCAGAACGTCTGAACGAGCGCGCCGTAGGAAATCTGCTGGCGCTCGCCCAAAAAGGCGGCGGCGACCTGTGTGTCAAAAATCGGTCGCGGCAGCGCACCCACGGTGTGGAGCATGACCTCCATATCCTGCGAGCAGGCGTGGAAGACCTTGACCACGCCCTCGTCGGCCATAAGCTCGGCCAGCGGCGATAAGTCGTCGATCACCAAAGGATCGACCGCGACGCTCTCGGCAGGGGTGGCAATCTGAACCAGGCACAGGCGCGGATGAAACGTGCGCTCGCGCAAAAACTCGGTATCGACGGCAATCGCGTCGAACTCACGAGCGCGCTGACAAAAGTCGAGTAGAGCCTGATGTGTGGAAATGTACATATCAACCCATCGAATAAGGTTAGGCCCGAAAAACACGGGTAGGATATCGGCATTGCCCTACAACTATACTCGGTTAGTCACAGAACGGGAACGTAAGTATGCGCTGCCTTATCATCCACAACCCGGCATCGGGTCCCAGCTCCGATGAAATCTACGCATTCACGCACGCTCTTGCACAGGGCGGCGACGAGGTCGTAATGCGCTTTATCGGCGATGGCATGGAGCCCGAGGACGCGGTAGCGGACGTTCGTGAGTTCGACCGCGTAGTCGTTTCGGGCGGCGACGGCACCGTCTCCAACGTGCTCGACCAGATGCGCGGGTGCGGTGTCCCTACGCTCATCTTCCCCTCCGGCACAGCCTGCCTGTTCTTTAACAACATCGGTAATGCCCCCGAGGCGGCGGCGCTTGCCAAGGCTTGCCGCGCCGGCCGCACGGTCAAGGTGGACATGGGTGAGCTCTTTTGGATCGACGAGAACGGTAACGAGAAGCGCCACGGCTTTATCATCATCGCCGGCTCGGGCTTCGACGCCGAGATCATGATGAAGGCCGCCCCCACCAAAAACGACATTGGCGAGATCGCCTACTTCCTCTCCGCGCTCGCCACGCCCAACCCCACGGTGGCGCACTTTACCATTGAACACGACGGCATGGTCGAGGAGCTCGACGGCATCTGCTGCATGGCGGGCAATACCTCAGTCATCCAAAACGACATCAACCTGTTCCCCAGCTGCCGCATGAACGACGGCATGGTCGACATCGTCGTTATTGAACCCGTGCGCACGGTGCAGCTGCTCCCCACGGTGATCACCGCCGCGCTCGACCCCGCCGGCAAGGTGCTCGGCCGCCCGCAGTTTAAGATTATCCAGACCAAGGAAGCCAAGATTACCTGCACGCCGTCGCTGGGCATGCAGTTCGATGGCGAGATCATCTCCAGCAACTCCGGTGTCTTTGGCGCCCGCGCGCTTCCGCAATGCCTCGACCTCATCGTCGACGAATTCTCACCACTCGGAAAATAGGAGAACCCCGTGAACGACAACCCTATCCTTGGCTTTATCGTCATCGTTCTGGCCATGCTCGTGGGCTACGCGATTAACGTAATCCACCGCCGGAAGAAGTAATTCCACATTGGTATGATATTCATCCGGTTATCATCTCCCCCGCTGTTTATGCATTTGTCAAACAGCGGGGGATTTTCATTTCGTTATTTCCAGACGCTTTATTGAGCTACAGTAATTGCAGGGCGTCTTTATTAAAGTAAAGCTACAAACTGAGTATAATTAACCGCTCATCGCATATTTCATTACGCTTATCGAATAAGTACCTTTCATAGATGAATATTGTTTCCAGCTCGTTATGCTAATGGGGTATCTTTATTGGCTGAAGCCCTCTGGCGACAGAGGGCTTTCGCACGCTGGGAGGGATTATGAGGAAAACTCACCCCGTCAACGCGCTCAAAAAGCTTGGCATAGGCCTCGCCTTTGGAGCTGCAACTATCATGTCCATGCCGACCTCTGCGCTCGCCTGCACCCAGATCTACATGGGCAAGAACCTTACGGCCGACGGCAATACGTATTATGGCCGCGCCGAGGACTATGGCGAACGTTACCTCAAGCACTTTGGCATCGAGGATTCGCACGCCCCCGGCTTCACCTACAGCTCCGATGAGTCCGGATTCGTATACACCTCGAACAAAACCACGTATCGCTACAGTTATGTGCGCGATCACCCCTCGCAGTGGGACGAGCGTTGGGACGCCTACTCCGAGGCAGGCATCAACGAGAAGGGCGTCTCCTGTTCCGCCACGCTAAGCACCAGCATGAATGCAGATGTCAAAGCTGTGGACCCCCTTACGGATGGCTTGGGTGAGTACAGCTACGCCAGCGTTATCTTGGGCGAAAGCGCTACGGCCCGTGAGGGCGTCAAGCTTATCGGAAGCCTGATCGACGAGCAGGGCGTCTGCTCCAACGACCAGATTGTCATCGCCGACAACAATGAGACCTGGCTGTTCGCCGCGCTTTCCGGCCATCAGTGGATTGCCATGAAGCTCGCTGACGACGTCGCCTCGGTCAACCCCAACATCGGCAACCTTAACTACGACGTCGACCTCGATGACACCGAAAATTGCCTCCACTCTGAGAAAATCCAGTCCATGCCCGAAGAAAAGGGTATCGCCAAATACTCCGCTGACGGCAAATTCGATGTCGCCCAAACGTATGGCGAGAGGCTCGATAAGACTGGCAGGCATCAGTGGACCCGCTATATCCAGGGTCGAGATTACTTCAAGAACCCGCTTACTAAGGACGCCGATTACACCATCGTCAACGACGGCAGCGTCGGCGCAGCCGTCAGCGAGATCCAGCCCTTGTTCTTCAAGCCTGGCAAGTCTGGCTGGAGTACCTTTGAGCTGATTCGCGCCTTTGGCAACCGCGGCGAGAACGTCCCTGGCCTTAACGCCAACACTGACGGCGCCTACGCCATCGGCACCGAGCGCAACACCGAGGTCCACCTCTTCCAGATTCGTCGCGGCCTTGATCCCGAAGTCGCAACCATCCAGTGGGAGATGCTTTCTCGTGCCGCGTACTCCGTCGCCATCCCGTTGTATTCCGCTCTGATGACTGAGGTCAGCCCGTACTTCAGCGATCAGACTGTCTCCTTCGATCACTGCGGAGAGACGGACATCGTGAACAACGAGGAGCCCGAGAACTCCATCAACTACGTCCTCATGGACATCAGCTCCCTCTGCTTCGAGCATCCCGAGCTGCTCGGCGTCAACGTCCGCACCTACCTCGACGCCCTCCAGAACGAGCTCGTCGAGCAGAACTTGGAAGTCGACGAGGTCATGCAGGCCACCGAGGGCACCGAGGCCCGTACCGCCCTGGCAAACAAGGCCGGCAATGCTGCCACCGAGAACACCTACGTCAAGTGCAAGGCCTTGCTCCAGGAGATGCGCGCCTATCTGAAGGCTGAGAACTTCGACCAGCCCTTCACCCCGAGCGACCTGAACACCGAGACCAACGGCCTCAAGGTGTCCATCACCTACGCCAAGGATGCCCTCGCCACCGAGGCCCCCGAGAAGCCCGAGCAGCCCGGCACCCCCGAGCAGCCTACTACCCCCGAGCAGCCTACTACCCCCGAGCAGCCTACTACCCCCGAGAAGCCGACCAAGCCGAGCACCTCTACCACGGTGACCACCAACAAGAAGAACACCAAGGGCAACCTGCCCACCACCGGTGACCGTTTTGACGGCCGCGTGGTTGCCGCGTTCGCCGCTGCTGGCGTCGTCGTCATCTCCGCTGGCGGCTATGCCCTCTATCGCCGCAACAAGGAGTAACACTCCTCGCAGGAAGTAACACTTCCCAGGGCGCGGGCGGGACAGCACAAGCTGCCCCGCCCGCTCTTCTTAATAGGAGGAAACGTCGCCGAAATTCTTTTCAAAAAAGATTTCCCCGCACACACTTCGCTGTGCTATAGTGCAGCGCAACAGCAACTGGGTGCGACCGCGCCATGGCATCACGAAAGGAGCCACCAACATGAAGAACACGATGACGTCTCTCAACAACTGGTGGTGGCGTGATGCGAATACGATCGGTCGACGGTGAGTCCCTCATGCCTGTTTTTGCGCTCTAGGTGATTGGAAGGCCTCCGGTTTCGACCGGGGGCCTTTTTCTATCTCGAGCCCGATCGCATTCGCATCACGCGCCTCCGCTTTTCTCTTACACTCCCCTTTCTGAAAGGACCTTCACCATGTCTCAGAACACCACCGCCGGCGCCCAGCCCCGCACCGTCCAGACCGCCGACCGCGGCAAACTCGATATCCGCGCCCTCGTCCTGCTCGCCATCCTGCTTGCCGCCGGCTTCATCCTCAACTTTACCGTCGGCAAGGCAATCTCGGGTATCTCCGGCGGCATGATTAGCCCCGAGTTCATCATCTCGGCCTTCTGCCTCACCATCCTGGTCGTTCGTCCCAACATTGGTCAGGCACTCGTCATCGGTCTCATCTCGGCGGCCGTAATCCAGATCACCACTACCTCGCCGTTTGTCGATTTTGCCGCCGAGGGCATCGCCGCCATGCTTATGGCCGTCATTGTCAACACTGCCGCCAAGGATGGCCAAGTTAAGCCTGCCGTCGCCATCGTCGCTACGTTCGTGACCACCTTTGTCTCGGGCGTCATCTTCATGGTCATCAAGATGGCCATGCTCGGCGTAGTGGGCGAACTCGCCGCAGCTATGCTGCCCGTCGTCGCCATGACCGCTGTGTTCAACGCCATTCTGGTCGGCGCGCTCTATCTGCCCATCCAGAAGGCCCTTAGGCTTAACTAACCCGCTCGGCTTTACGAGCCACCCCATATTGGCGTTCATTCGTCGCTCGCGTACCCAAGTACGCTTCGCTCCTCTTTCGCGCCAACCTGGGGCACCTCGTAAAGCCGTCTACGTGCTTCACCAGCAAAGACTGTCCCAAACAACGAGCTATTGGGGACGTCCTTAAACGACTAGTCATGTAAGAACATCCCCAATGACTATGAAAGGTATCCATGGAAACGATCATCAACGTCGACGATGTCTCGTTCGCCTATGGCACGCAGGCCGAGCAGGCGCTTAGCCACGTTTCGCTCAGCGTGAACAAGGGAGATTTCATCGGCATCATCGGGCCTTCGGGTGCCGGCAAATCAACACTTACCGCCTGCCTGTCGGGCGCCGTGCCCCACCACTACAGCGGAACCTTCTTTGGCTCCGTGTTCGTTGACGGGCACGACACCTGCGAGGTCTCGCTCACCGACATATCGCAGATCGTCGGCAGCGTGCTGCAAGACATCGACACGCAGATGGTCGCCTCGGTCGTTGAGGACGAGATGCTTTTTGGCCTGGAGAACTTTGGCGTTCCGCATGACCAGATCGAGCAGCGCGTGAGCGAGACGCTTAAGGCCGTCGGCATTAGCGACCTGCGCGACCGCGAGATAGCCACCCTCTCGGGCGGCCAAAAGCAAAAGGTGGCCATCGCTGCCATCCTCGCCATGCGCCCGCGCGTGCTGGTGCTCGATGAGCCAACCGCGGCACTCGATCCCGTCAGCTCCACACTGGTTTTCGAAACGCTGCGCGAGGCAAACCGTAACCTCGGCATCACCATCGTCGTCGTTGAGCAAAAGGTCGCCCTGCTTTCGGAGTATTGCAACCGCGTGCTCGTGCTCAATCACGGCCAGATCGCGCTGCAAGGCGAGCCACATGAGGTCTTTGAGCACACCGACGAGCTCCGCGCCATCGGTGTCGATTGCCCGCGCGTCACGCGCATTTTCAACAGCCTCGAGGCCGATGGCTTGGCAAGCGGCACCCCCTGCCTGGATGTCGACGAGGCCGAACGCCTGATCGCGGGCATCGTCGACCCCGACCGCGCGACAAGCGACGCCCAGGCGCCCACAGGCTCCCCGCACGCACCATCGCTGCGCCCGCATGCGAAAGACGCCGAGCCGGTGCTCACGTTTGACCACGTTGAGTTTTCCTACCCCCATGGTGGCGCCGCCGTCCACGACCTCAACCTGACGCTCTATCCCGGCGAGCTCGTGGGCATTGTCGGCCAAAACGGAGCCGGCAAGACCACGCTCACCAAGCTGCTCACAGGCCTGCTTAAGCCCACCTCGGGCAGCGTGCGCGTCACGGGACTGGATACCGCAGCCGTTCCCACGAGCCGCATCGCCCGCGAAGTCGCAACCCTTTTCCAAAACCCCGACCGCCAGATTTGCAAGGACACCGTGCTCGACGAGGTCGCCTTTGGTCTAGAGCTTGCCGGCATCGACCGCGCCGAGGCGCTGCGTCGCGCCCAGCTCGTCATCGACCGCTTTGGCTTGCCGCCCTACGATGCGCCCTTCTCGCTCTCGCGCGGTCAACGCCAGATGGTGGCGCTCGCCTCCGTCGTGGTCGTAGAGCCCAAGATCGTGGTTCTCGACGAGCCCACGAGTGGCCTGGACTACCGCGAGTGCATGACCGTGATGGAAACGGTGCGCACCATGGCCGAGCGCGGCTGCGCCGTTATCATAGTCTGCCACGACATGGAAGTTGTCTCGGACTTTGCCGAGCGCATCGTGGTGATGGCCGACGGTCGCATCCTCGATCGCGGCCGCACGCACGAGCTGTTCTCGAACATCGAGCTCATGCAGCGTGCCTATGTTGAACCGCCCCAGGTTATTGAACTCTCACGCCGTCTGGCATCTTCCGTCTCGCCCGCCTTTGCACAGGTGAGCGAGGTCACCGATATCGTTCGCATTACCGAGGAGATGGTCCGCCGTGGTTAATGTCATCGACTATATGCCGGGCGACACGCTGCTGCATCGTCTGAATCCCGTCATCAAACTGGGCCTCGCCGCCGCCATCATCATCGGCATCTTTTTGTCCGACACCTACGTGGCGCTGTTGGGGTTTCTGGCGCTCACGCTCGCGCTGGGAGCCTACGCCGGCGTCGTCGACCGCCTGTTCTCGCTGCTCAAGCTGCTGATTCCGCTCGCACTCATCATGTTAGCGCTGCAGCTGGCCTTCATGCGCGATGGCAACGTGGTGTGGGGCTTCGTCACCGACGAAGGCCTCATCACCGGCTCGAAGGCCTGTCTGCGCCTGTTGGGCGTAGCGCTGCCACTCATCCTGATGCTCATGGTGACCAAGCTCAACGACCTTGCCAATGCCTGCGTGGAGGTGCTGCACGTGCCGTATCGCTACGCCTTTACCTTTACCACGGCGCTGCGCTTTGTGCCGGTGTTTGGCCAAGAGATGAATGCCATCATGGAGGCGCAGACTGCACGCGGCGTCGAATACGACACCAAGAATCCCATCAAGAAGCTCAAGCTCATGCTGCCGTTGTGCGTGCCGCTATTGATCTCGAGCGTGGGCAAGACCGATGCCACCGCGCTTGCCGCCGAGCAGCGCGGCTTCTACCTGCGCACGCGTGCGAGCTCGTACAAGCGCTACCCCATCAAAGGCTTGGACATTGCCGTACTTATCGTCAGCATCGCCCTTATCGCCATCGGCTTCCTGTTCTAGCAATCGCTGGCAGCAACCGCAAAATGCAAAAGGCCCCGGCTCGCACAAACGAGCCGAGGCCTTTACTGTTTTCCCAGATAAAACCTACCAAAATAAACCTGTCCCTTTTTGGCAGGTCGAGGGCTACAGGCGGTAGGGGGCACCGCTGCGGATGATGGACTCGCGTACCAAAACGTCCATGGCGTCGAGGGTGATCTCGGGCATCTCGCGATACTTTTGCAGCACCGAAAGCTCCGTGCAGGCCAGAATGACGCGGTCGCAGCCGCTGCGGGCAAACTCCCACATCACACGATCAAACTTATCCATATCGGGCTCGCGTCCCGCCTTCACATCGTCGTAAATAAGCGACATCACATCGGCCTGGCGCTTCTCGCTGGGATAAACGACTTCGACGCCCGCCGCCTCGCACTCGCGACCGTAGACGCCGGCACCCACGGTGCCATCGGTACCCATGATGCCGATCTTGCGCACCGGCTCGGCCGGCATGCTCAAGTTGGGGTCGAACTCACACTCCCCCATCACCACGCCGGCAAGCGCATAGCGCACCGACTCGCGCGGCATATGGATGATGGGGACCGAGGTAAACGACTGAATCTGATCGTAAAAGTAGTGCGACGTGTTGCAGGGAATGGCAATGTGCGCGCAGCCCAGCGTCTCGAGCGCCTGCGCGCATTCCTTCATGGTCGCCAGCAGCTCGGTATGGTCGCCGGTCTTAATGGCCAGCGTGCGGTCGGGCATGGTCGACTTAGAGAGCACCACCATGTCAATATGTTCCTGGTCGCGGGCAGCCGCCGTGTGACGCACCACCTGGTCGTAGTAATACGACGTGGCCTCGGCGCCCATACCGCCGATAACTCCCAGCTTTTCCATCGCCGCCTCCTTGGTGACGCTCGCACCATTGCGCGTATCATACCCGCGCCCGTCCGATACAAACCGGGCGGGCGCGACGTTCATCCTATTTGTAATACGTCTTAAACAGCTTAAAGTGACGCAGCTTGGTGTGCCACATGCGCAGCCAGCGGTTAAAGACAAAGTCGCCCTTCATAAACGAGGGGTCGGCGGCCTTACCCTCCTTGACCAGGCGATGCGCCTTAGCGCGCAGCTCGGGATCCTTGACGTATTTATCGACCACGCCCATGGGGACAACCATCCACAGCGCCTCGTCCTGCGCTGTCACAAACTCGGGCTCAAACGGGCGGTTGTACACATACTCGTCCACTACGTACTTGGCAACGTTAAAGCCACTGTTGGTGACGTAGTAGTTACTGCGGCCCTGGCGAGTGTTGAAGTCGAAGAACTTGAAGGAACCGTCGCGCTTGTCGTATTTGACGTCAAAGTTGGAGAAGCCCGTAAACTTGAGGTCCTCGAGCAACTTGCGCACGCCGCCCATGAGCTCGTCATTGGGCTCGGTGATGATGCAGGCGTGGTTGCCGACACCATGGGGCTGGTGCTCCTCGAGCAGCACGTGGCCCAGGCACATCATGCGCACCTTGCCGTTACGGTCGGAATAGCTGGTAAGCACGCGCATGTACTCGTCGTTGCCGGGCACGCGATCCTGCAGGATCAGATCATCGGTGTAGCCACTCGCATATACATCGCGAATGACCTGCTCCAGCTCGGCGCGATCGGCGATCTCGTAGGCCTTCTTCTGGCCCTCGAACTCATGCTCCCACCACATGATGCCGTCGGAAGGCTTCAGGATCATCGGGAAGGGAAAATCGATCTGGTCGAGCACCTCGGCAGGAGCCTCGCCCCGGGCGTTGAGCATGGCCATGGTAAAGGTAAACGTATGCGGATAGGGAACACCGTGCTTCTCGCACAGCTCGTAGAAGATTTCCTTCTTCTGGCACTGTTCGAGCATGCTGTAGGGCGCATAGGGCGCGATGACGTTTGAGGCAAGCTCGCCGGCATCCTGAGCCTGTGCGGCAAGCGCGACATAGTTGTCGCCGCAGCCCATGAGAATAATCTTCTTATCGGGATTGGCCTGCGCGACACCGTTAATGGTCTCGATCATGACCGGCATGGTGTCGATATCAACATTGGGCGTGTAGTCGATAATCTGGCTGCGGTACGCAGGACCGGTCTGGTACTTGCCAAAGACCAGGCTCTTGACCTGATACTCCTCGTAAAAGGCGCGCGCCACCGAATAGGCGTTGATGTCGCCACCGAGCAGCACGGGGATAAACTCGCGCTCTGTAAACTGCAATGCCATGGAAACTTCCTATCTAGAACTGCCCACGACGGGCGGTCTTTATGCAACCCGTTTATTTTAGCGTGCCGGACCGTTTCCTCCTAAAGCTCCACTGTATCTATGACAATCAACGCAATTATCCAGCATGAAGGCCGCGCTCACCGCCGTATGACAAACGGCAATGAACCCACCGTTGTTGTAGGGTTCAGCATATTGATACCCCCGAGTGAAAGGCGCACGCGTGCTCCAGGAACTTCCAACCGATAACCCCATCCTCGATGCCGCAAAACGCGAGTTGGCGCCGCGCGCGCAAGCGACTGCTCCTCTGCGCACCGCAAACGACGCTTACGACGGTGCCGCCTACATCACCTCCATCGATACATCGGCGCACAAAGGCACGCGCAAGACGCCCGTCGCCGGCGGACACGATACCGCCATCGAGCAGTTTGGCCTCGTCTCCGATGCCCACGCCGGGGACAACATCAGGGTAATCAAACTCGGCGACGGCACCTGTTCGTTCACCCCCGCCCAGGCGCTCAACGAAGTAGGGCAAGCTCGCCGCAATGGAACCTTATAGCCACAAACCCCAACGTTGAGATAGCTTTCACAGTCCAAAGCCCGTCCCAAACAGGCCCCCGTAACGTTAAAGTTGAACTCTATGGTTTCTCAACAATTCGATATAACTGCAGGTCAAAGCCAAAGTCTCAAGTTCAACTTGACCCTTTAAAACCTTTAAGGTTCAAGTTGAGGTAGAAAGCAGTAGTAGAATACCTGAGGAACAATAACCTACGATTGATTGCAGAGGGACTGGATGCAGCATTCGAATCATCGCACCGCAGCGCTCATCGCGTCGAAGCCGGCTCGTATCATCACGAGCGCCGCGCTCGCCGTTGCGTTGACGGCCACGCAGATGCTCTCCCCCGTCGCGGCGTATGCCGCCTCGCAGGCAACGCAGGATCAGCTTGCCGCCGCCCAGCAGAAGATCGAAGCCGCCACGAGCGCCTACAACGATGCCCGCACCAAGCTCGGCGATCTGCAGAAGCAGATTGACGCCAACGAGGCAAGTATCGAAAAGATCGAGGCGAAGCTTCCCGATCAGCAGGAAAAGGCATGCACCGCCATGCGCGATCTGTACAAGTACCAGAAGGGCACCAACCCCATCGTGAGCTTCCTGGTCAACGCACAGAGCCTGGGTGAGTTCATCACGACCTGCAAATACACCAACCAGATCACAAGCTCGAGCGTCGACGAGATCGAAGAGCTCAATAACATGCAAACCGAACTCGAGCAGAACAAGGCCGAGCTCCAGCAGGCCAAGTCTCAGCTTGAGGCAGAGCAGAAAAACGCCGAGGATGCGCTGGCGCAGGCCCAGCAGCTCCGCAGCGAGGCACAGGCAAAAGCCGAGCAGGAAAATGCCGCCGAGCTTGCCAAGCTTGAGGCCGATAAGGCCGCTGCCGCCGAGAAGCTCTCGGGCGAGGGCGTGAGCGGCAGCAATTCCAGCAGCCAGGCCACCAACGCCAACACCACCATCGACACCACGGTGAACAACGCCAACACCGGTAGTTCCGATTACGATTCGTTCATTAATGAGTGGACGAGCCGCATCGACAATTACCTCGCCGGCTCCCCTATGGCAGGCCAGGGCTATAACTTTGCCGTCGCCGCTTGGAATACCGGTGTCGACCCCCGTTGGTCCCCCGCCATCGCTTGCATCGAGAGCACCAAGGGTGCTTATTGCGCCAATTCTTACAACGCCTGGGGCTGGAGTGCACGTGGCGGCGGTTGGCGCAGCTTTGGCAGCTGGAGCGAGGGCATCTTCGCTCACGTTGCCTATCTGGGCGCCAACTACGGCTCCACCCTTACCCCGGCTGCGGCCAAAAAGTACTGCCCACCCACGTGGCAGGACTGGTACAACAAAGTCGCCGCTCAGATGAACCGCATCTAAATGCAACTGCAAAGGGCCCCAATGGGGCCCTTTTCTTTTAGGTAGCGGAGGTATCAACGACGCTGGTCGCATTGGCAACCGCGACTATGACGATCATGCATAGGAGCAGCACACCCAATGCCTTGAGCCAGAGTTTCGCGAGTTTCTTGCCGCGATAGCTGTCGAGCAGTGCGAATCGCCGACGTAGACGGCGCTTATCGAGCAGCGCAAAATGCATAAGCGCCATAAGGCCATCGACAAAGAAAAAATACTCGATTATGAGAAGCCACGTCGGGTAGCTTTGGTTTGCTCCCGTGGGTTGAAAGACGGCAAAATGACTTCCGGCAAAGAACACAAGCAGCGAGAAGCAGACGAGCGTATTCCAAATGCGCCCCAGGGACTCCGGAACGCGAGAGAGCAGACCGCATGCAGCGGAGGTGGCAGGCCTAGGAAGCCTTGCGGGGTTCTGGAGCCCTTGGGGCGTCAACAACGTCTCCGAGGCCGGGGTACGGACAGGCGCAGGCGCAGGAGGCCGCACGGGGCGACTCAGATCGTATGCCGCGCGCGTCGCCCGTCCCAATGCTTCCGCACTCGCAAAACGCTTGGCCGGGTCGAGCGCCATCGCCATGCAAACGACATCGGCCAATGGGCCGGGAACGCCGCATGCCTCGCATTGTTCGCGCATGTCCCGACCCGGCTTGGGGTCGGTCCCCGTCAAACAGAAGAACAACAGGGCGCCAAGTGCGTAGACGTCGCTTCGCACGCTCGTCTGTCCAAACCCATACTGCTCGGGCGGCGCATAGGGCCGTGTCCCAAACTTGACAGTATCGGCATCGGCGCCATCGCGCCACACGCGCGCGATCCCCAAGTCGATAATCACCAGCGATGAAAACGTCAGGCCGTCATCAGGCGTATAGTTGGCACCTGTCACGATGATATTCGACGGCTTGAGGTCGCGATGGATCACCGGCGCCGAAGCCTCCCCCGCCATTGCAAAACCGGCATGGAGCTCGCCAACGGCTTCGCAAAGGACAGGATACAATTCACGCGCATAATCGGGAGCGGATCCCAGACGGTCCACCAGTGCCCCGAGTGTCTCCCCTTCTATGTATTCCATAACCACGTTGAGCTCGTCGCCCGAACGACGACAATCGACGATTCTGGGCAGGTGCTCAAAACGCCTGCCTGCCCGCTGAGCGGCAAACAGACGCTCGTATGCCCCGCCGATTTGAGCCGAAGCATCGATGCGTTTACGGACAAAGGGACCGAGCGAACCACCGCCGGTTCCTTCAAAGTACACGAGCTCGGTTGTTTCAACGGACGAGCGCTTAAGTACACGCTCCACGCGATAGCTGTCGTCGCGATCGAGCGACGCCAGGTGCTCGGCAAGCGCTGCGGTCAGCTCGTCATTGGAATATGTTGGGGTCTGAGTATCCATAGCCTCCATCATAGCGCAGGGCGCAGACACCCCATGGCATCCGCGCCCCGTTCGTTTGCATCGTTGTTCGACAGCTCCGCCGGCTCAGATATCAGCGGCTAATTCACCGTCTCCTCGCCAAAGCGATACAGCTCCTCGTTGACCTTTTGGAGGCTGCACCCGCGATCGATGCAAAAGATGATAATCGCATCGCGGCGGTCCTTGCAGTTAAGGACGCTTACCCCGGCAGCCGTCAGTGCACGGTTGGTCTCTTTGAGCGTCAGCGCCATCGCAAAGGCAATCTGCAGCACCTTATTGCGACTCGGATGACGCGCTCCGGTAAAGATCTGATAGCCAAAGGTCTCATTGAGATCGGCCATACGAACCACGCGCGAGCGCTCCAAGCCCTTTTCCTGCAGTAGCTGCTTCAGGTAATCCGAAAGCGACGGGGCGGCAAAGTCGTGCTCCCTGATATAGCCATCGATGTTCGGCGCATCGAGAAGCTCATTGAGCAGCTCCTCGGTCAGCTTTTTATCGGGCATACGACTTCACCTCCCATCCGGCGCAACGGTAGCGACATGCTAGGCCAGCACCCAGCTTGCAGTGGCAGACTTATCAAACATGTTGGCAAAATACAGTGCCTTCTTGATATCGCCATCAAAGTAGATATTGCCCGCCACGGAGCCACCGGCGGAAAGGGTACCAGACTGCAGCTCATCGGAGCCCTCGCTGTAGTAACCCTGATTCTGTTGGGCGCCGTTGGCGTCCTCGCCCTTCCAGTCGTAGACATTGTAATCTGCGCCCTCATCGCCATTGTTGACGTACGTGACGTGAATGCCCGTCATGGTCGAACCGTCATAATTTGTAAGGCCGGGCTGGACGGAATCGACAACGACGGAAAGACCGGCAGCTGTGGTCACCGTCGTGCCAACCGCCAGGTCAGTCGTAGGCTGCTCTTCCTTCTTCGCCTCTTCCTTCTTGTCGCCATCGCCAGCGTCCTCGGTGACGGTCGCCTTATCGCTACCACAACCGGCAAGAAGACCGGCAGTCCCCAAGGCGACGGTGGCGAATGCGCCAAGTGCAGCGCGACGGCTCAGCAGCACTTCGTTTTCGAGCTTTTTCATTATGCATCCTTCCTACGATCCGGCTACCGCGCCGGTACACAGCACATCGTAGGAAGGATTAAACTTGAATTCATTAGCTGAGAGCTAAGGCCGCGGTAAACGGCCAATGCAGTTATCCAAACGCCGGGCAAACGCACTTTGCGCGACCGTCTGCTGGCAGTGCATCAACCCGCACCCGCACCCACCAGGACTATATATGGCAGACTGTCGGCGTCGTTCCATCGTCACCCCAAGCCAAGCAATCGTTTGTAGACATCGAGGCCCTTGAGTAGGATTTCCTCGTCAAAGAGCATGGTATCGGTGTGAAGGGCGCTCATCGCATAAGCTGGGCAGCCGTCTGCGTCGATCGGGTTTTCTTGCGCCTCTGGCACGCCCGTGCCCAGCAAGAAGAACACGCCCGGCAGATGGCGCTGATAGAACGCAAAGTCCTCGGCAATTAACAGCGGCTCCTCCACAAGCTGCAGGCCGGGCAAGGCAGGCGCGACGCTGGCAAACAACTCGGGGTCGTTGTCGACCGGCGGATAGCCCTCGGCAAAGTCGAGATCGTACGTGCAGCCCGTTGCGGCACAGGCATCGTCCAGCACGCGACGCACGCCTTCGCGCGCCCGGTCGAACATGCCGTCCGTAAACACACGCAGGCTTCCGGCCACATGGGCCTCCCCCGCCACCGCGTTGCAAACCGTACCGGCCTGCAGCAGACCAAACTTGCCGATGCAGGGCTCGTCGCCGCCCAGCTCGTCCATCAGCTCGCGCTCGGCAACCAAAAACTTCGCTGCCGCCAACGCGGCATCGTGCGACTCCTCGACCGGCACGCCATAGGTCTTAGCAATATGGATGCTCGTACCGTGAATATAGATATGCGTCTCGCTCGAACGCGCCAACAGCGGACCGGAACAGCTCGCCAACGTGCCGGCAGGCAGATCGGGCCACACATGGAAGCCAAAAATGCGGTCGACCCCATAGCGCTCGAACACGCCGCTCTCGCATACCGTCTTGGCACCACCGGTCGTTTCCTCGGCCGGCTGGAACACAAAGAGCACGTTGCGCCTCATGGCGCCCGGCTGCTCGCGAATCGTACGGTCGACATACGTCGCGGCGGCAAGTGCCATGGCCATGTGACCGTCATGTCCGCAAGCGTGCATCTTGCCGGGATGGGTCGAGGCAAAGGCCGCCCCTGTCGCCTCCTCAATGGGCAGCGCATCCATATCGGCGCGAATCGCCGTGGCATGCGCGGCATCAACGCCGGCGTCGAAGAAAGCGCAGACGCAGCTGGAGCACGGATGGGTCACTTCGCAGGTGAGCGGTGCCAGCACGCCCTCGATATAGGCAATGGTTTGCGGAAGATCGAAATCGAGCTCCGGAATGCGATGGAGATCGCGGCGATAGCGACGGAGTTCTTGGAGCTCGGTCATAGAGGATCCCTTCGTGAGGCACATCTGTTGCAACTTATTGTGATACAGGATTGTGGCGCACATGTTTCCAGCATATCCCTGCATTTTTTAAACGTTATATACGAATACTCTTGTTTGGTAAAGTGCAACGTGATAGGGTCTTTACCACTTGATAGAGGCGCGGGCACGAAGAGCCGCGGGCGAGCCGGCAGGCTTTGACCCCGCGGGGAGGCGAAACCCGCCGAACTGGGTTTTCGGGCACGAACAACCTGGTGGGCCTGTGGGAAACACCCACAGGACTGTCTGCAGCAATGCGGGAGCGCTATCCGGACATTGGGTCCACGCTATGCGGATTCGATGCGCAGATGGCGCCGTCTGGATAGCGAGGTTTACGGGACATGGCATTGACCCCCAACGAGGCATATGCGGCCAAGCAGCCGTTTGTGGACAAGGAGACGCTCGAGCATATCGTCGAGCAATTCCCCACGCCGTTTCATCTATACGACGAGGCGGGCATCCGCCGCAACATGCAAGAGGTGCGCGACGCCTTTGCGTGGAACCCGGGCTTTAAGGAATATTTTGCCGTCAAGGCCAACCCCAACCCGGCACTCATCTCCATTCTCAACGAATACGGCTGCGGCTGCGATTGCTCGAGCTATACCGAGCTCATGATCGCCCGCTCGCTGGGTATCACGGGACACGACATCATGTTCTCGTCCAACGACACGCCGGCTGCGGACTTTGAGCTCGCCGACAAGCTGGGTGCCATCGTCAACTTTGACGACATCAGCCACATCGAGTTCTTTGAGCGTGTTGCGGGGCCCATCCCCAAGACGGTCAGCTGCCGCTTTAATCCGGGCGGCCTGTTCCAGCTCTCCAACGGCATCATGGACAACCCCGGAGACTCCAAATACGGCATGACCACCGAGCAACTCTTCGAGGCCTTCCGTATGCTCAAGACCAAGGGTGCCGAGGACTTTGGCATCCACGCATTCCTTGCCAGCAACACCGTCACCAACGACTACTACCCCAAGCTCGCGCGCATCCTCTTTGAGCTTGCCGTGCGCCTGGAGCGCGAGACCGGCGCACACGTCGCCTTCATCAATCTATCCGGCGGCGTCGGCATCCCCTACCTGCCCGAGCAGCAGGCCAACGACATTCACGCCATCGGCGAGGGAGTGCACGCGGCATACGACGAGATCCTGGTCCCCGCAGGCATGGGCGATGTGGCAATCTACACCGAGATGGGCCGCTTTATGATGGGCCCCTACGGCTGCCTGGTCACCAAGGCCATCCACGAGAAGCAGATCTACAAGGACTATATCGGTGTCGATGCAAGCGCCGTCGATTTGATCCGCCCCGCCATGTATGGTGCCTACCACCACATTACGGTGATGGGTCAGCCGGGCGGCGCCGACAAGGGCACAGCGCCCGTCACGAACACCTATGACATCACGGGCAATCTGTGCGAGAACAACGACAAGTTCGCCATCGATCGCGAGCTACCGCATATCGACATGGGCGACCTGCTTGTAATCCACGATACCGGTGCGCATGGCTACTCCATGGGCTACAACTACAACGGACGGCTGCGCTCCGCCGAGGTCCTGCTGCGCCCCGATGGCGCGGCCGACCTCATCCGCCGCGCCGAGCGCCCGGGCGATTACTTTGCCACGCTCGACGTGCTGCCGTGCGGCCGAGAACTGTTGGCCAAGTCGCGCGCCGAAAGTGCCCGCCGCCGCGCCCAAGACGAGCGCCTGGCAGTCGCCGCCCAATGGAACAAGCGCATCCAGATCGCCGAAGCGAAGGAGAAGAACATGGATATCCGCAATCTCGAGGGCTCAATCGTCGCCCTGGTTACGCCGTTTAAAAAGGACGGCAGTGTCGACTTTGATGCGCTCGAGCGCCTTATCGATTTCCACCTGCAAAATGGCACCGACGCCATCCTCGCCCTGGGCACCACCGGCGAGAGCGCCACGATGACCGACGACGAGGACAACTCCGTTGTCGCCGCGGTGGTCAAGCAAGTTGCAGGACGCGTCCCCGTCATCGCCGGCTCGGGCTCCAACTCCACGCAGACCATGCTCACCAAGTCGCTCACTTACCAGGGCTTGGGAGCCGACGGCCTGCTGCTCATTACCCCCTACTACAACAAATCTAACGAAGAGGGTATCTACCAGCACTTTAAGACCGTCGCCGATGCCGTAGACATCCCCTGCATCCTGTACAACATCCCCGGCCGCTGTGGCTGCGGCATCAGCGAGCGCAACGTGGAGCGCTTGGCCGCGCACCCCAACATCATGGGTATTAAGGAAGCCTCGGGCAACGTCGCCTACGCTGCCAAGATCGCCCACCTGCTGTCCGACGACTTCCGCATGTACTCGGGCGAGGACGCGCTCACCGTGCCGCTCATGAGCCTGGGTGCTTCGGGCACCATCAGCGTGTGGGCCGACGTGCAGCCGCAGCTCGTACATGACATGTGCCGCGCCTATCTGGACGGTGACGTGGCACGTGCCCGCGATATCCAGATTGCCGGCCAGCCGCTCATCAATGCCCTCTTTAGTGAGGTCAACCCCATCCCCGTCAAGGAAGCGCTCGCCCAGATGGGTATGATCGAGGCAAACTACCGCATGCCGCTGTGCCCCATGGCAGACGACACGCGCGCTACACTTACCGATGCTCTGAAGGGAGCTGGTCTGCTTGATTAAGACCGTCATTATGGGAACGGGCCGCATGGGCTCGCTCATCCGCACTACCGCCGAGGGTATTGTCGACGCTGCCGGAGAGCCCGTTTTTGACATCGTCGCCCAGATCGGCTTCGACTTGTCAGAGCTCGAGAACGCTCCGGCAGCCGACGTCATCATCGACTTCTCGAACGTTGCGACCTTCGACGCCGTCGTCGCCTATGTCGAGCGCACGGGTGCGGCGTTGGTCTCGGGCACCACAGGCTATACGCCCGAGCAGATGGATCGCCTGCGCGAGCTGGGTCAGAGCGCCTGCGTCATGCACTCCGGCAATTACTCCATCGGTATCGCAGCCCTGCGTCATCTGGTGGCACAGGCCACGCGAGAGCTGCCCGGCTTTGACTGCGAACTCGTCGAGACGCACCACAACCAAAAGGTCGACGCCCCCAGCGGCACTGCCAAGTTGCTGCTCGACGCCGTCGTCGAAGCCGAGCCCGAGGCAGGCTACCACCCCGTCTATGGCCGCGAGGGCATGTGCGGAGCGCGCGACCCCAAGGAGATCGGCGTGCACTCGCTGCGCGGCGGCACTGTCGCCGGCGTGCACGAAGTGAGTTTCTTTGGCCAGGACGAGGAGGTCACGCTCACGCATCGCGCCACGAGTCGTCAGATCTTTGTCAACGGCGCCTTGGCAGCCGCGCAGAAACTCATCACCCGCGAGCACGGCTTCTATACGTTCGACCAGGTCATGTTTGCCTAACCAGGTATCAACCGGATCCACCCAAAGGAGAGACCGCAAATGAGTAACGCAGCCGAAATGGATGCACAGGAGATTATCAACTATATCGCTACCGCGCCCAAGAAGACGCCCGTCAAGCTGTACGTGCGCGAAAAGCCGGGCATGAAGGTCCAGTGGGGCAATGCGCATGTCTATGGCGGCCGCCGTGGCAAGACCGTCTTTGGCGACTGGGATGAGCTCAAGGCAATCCTCGACGCCAACGTCGATTCCATCGACTACTACGATGTGGAGAACGACTGCCGCAACTCCGCCGTGCCCATGCTCGACCTCAAGGGCATCAACGCCCGCATCGAGCCGGGTGCGATCATCCGCGACCGCGTCGAGATCGGCGACCGTGCCGTCATCATGATGGGCGCCATCATCAACATCGGCTCCGTCATTGGCGAAGGCTCCATGATCGATATGGGCGCCGTGCTGGGCGGTCGCGCCACCGTGGGCAAGAACTGCCACATCGGCGCCGGCACCGTGCTGGCAGGCGTCGTGGAGCCCGCCAGCGCCACCCCCGTCATCATCGAGGACGACGTTATGATCGGCGCCAATGCTGTGGTCCTGGAAGGCGTGCGCGTGGGCAAGGGTGCTGTCGTTGCCGCCGGCGCCGTGTGCGTCGAGGACGTCCCCGCCGGCGCCGTGGTCGCCGGTGTCCCCGCCCGCGTTATCAAGATGCGCGACGAGAAGACCGACAGCAAGACCGGTCTCGAGGAAGGCCTGCGCCAGCTCTAATAGTTACGCGGTTTTACCAAACCGCGTAACTTGTCGACGCTCCAAACGACCCAGAGCGGCAATCTGACGTTCAATCGTCGGGCATGACCAGAAGGTCAATGCCCTCCTCTTTCACGTCACCTTGCTCGCTCTGGGTCGTTTTCGCTGACTTATGCTCAACCTGCAACGTGATTAAGCCCCAAGTAAAAAGGCCGAAGCCCTCGTCCGAGGCTTCGGCCTTCCCTATCTCAGGGTGCCGTCGTATTCAACCATGGCGAGTTGCTTTGACAGGCGCCCTACGGCCGTCTTATAGACCTCGAAACGATCGCGCCGCCCTATTGCCACAATCTCGGCAATCTCAACCATTCCGTCCTCTCGGATTCGGAAAACCATTCTGAGTCCCGCATTCCGCCATTTAATCTTTTTGCAGCCGTCGAGCTCGCCGTGAAGCGGCGTTCCGATTTCATCAGCGCGCGTCTTTAATTTTGCGACGGCAATACGGACGAGCCTGCGCTGGGATCCATCTAGTTTTTGATAATCCTTCTCGACGTCTCGATTCAAAAAGCCGACAACAAAATGCCCGCTCATTCGAAAAGATCCTCGTCGGGAATCGCGTCCGGATCCATCGACTCAAGCTCCGCGAGCTCCTCGGCAGTTAAGGCGTCCTCAAACGGAACAAACTCATGCGGACCATGCTTGACTCGATCCGCAGCGATGCGATTTATCTCAAGTTCACGCAGATACTGCAGCGCGCCGTACATTTCCTCATAGGCAGCATAGTCGATAATCACGGTATCGATATCATTATGATCAGCAATGAACTGAGGCGCGCGTTTTGCGCGTTTACGAATGGTGGATAAGGACTTGCTTGCTTCGGTAGCAGAAACAACCTGGTCTTTTGTAAACACCGGTTTTTCCAGAACAAATGGGGACATTTTGACCTCCAAAAAATAATCTGGATTATATTTCAAAGTATACTTCAAAATATAATCCAGACTTTTATTCAAAAGCAAAAAGCCTTATCGGTTCTCGATGCTGCCGATGTTTTTGAGCTCGATGGAGATGAGGCCGTTGGGCTCGTTGACAAACTCGATGTACTCGGAATTCGAACCCATCTCGGCCGGAAAGCTGATCTCGATGCCCGTATCGGTACGAATCTTGTGATTGCGTACGGCCGCGCGCTCGACTTGCTTGCGCTCCACGGGCACGCGCTCGGGCACCTTCTCCTCGGTCAGCGCCGCACGCACGCTCTCCTTGATGACCGGCTCGTCCTCAAAGACCTCATCGACGATATCCCAAGGCGGCAGCTCCTCGTCGTCTTCAACCTTCTCGGCAACGGCGGCTTTGACCTTGGCGAGCGCTACGGCCGTGTTGGCGCCGTGCTCCTCGGCGACTTCCTCGACCACGCGCGTCACCGTGTCGATGACCTCCTTACCCGAAACCCCCGTATCGCACTGCAGCAGGCCGTCGGGAATGAGCATGCGATCCTCGCCGGCAATCTTGCGCTTCTTGTCCACGTAGCCGATCTCCATGGTGCTTGCACGCACGATGGCATAGCTCGGCACCTTTTGCGAGGGGTTTGGCAAAATGGCGTAGTGGCGCGCGATGTCGTTACGAACCTCGCCCTCTTCGCGACCCACCTCGTGCATGAATGCCTGCTTGGAGCCCAGCAGCATCACGGCAAACCAGCGGGCATCTTCATCATCGTCAAAATCGGCCACGAGCACGTCAGTGGACTCGGCTTTCTCGGCCTTGGTGAGTTCGGAAGAGATGAACTCCGCAATCTGCTGAGACAAGTCCACGAACTCACGCTCACCAAAGAAATAGCCCTTGAGCTCGCCGCCAAACGCAGAGTTCTCCGCAAACGTGGCGCGCTTATTGTCGGCCGAGGTACGAGCGCGGCGCAGATGCGTGGTCACAAAGCTGCGCACGGTACGGCTTTCGATATCCAGCTCGCGCTGGCTCATGACGTTGACGGCAGAGTCAAAGTCCAGGATATGCAGAATCGCGTGATTGATTTTCATATACGGCATTCCGTTCTAGATCGCTTTTGGCACGAACCAGTATAGCGGTCGAGTCCGCCCCAGGCGCATCGAAGATTGGTGCAAACAAGCCTGTCCCTTTTGCATAAAAAAGCGCCCGGGTCACATGGGCCCGGACGCCTTCGTTGTAGACCTGTTGCTTAAACGAGCCGAATTTAGCAGGAAAAGTCGACGCTGTCGATAATGTCCTTGAGGGCCTTTGCGGAGACGGTGAGCTCATGCTGCTCGTCATCGTTCAGCGGCACGGGAACGCGGCAGACGACACCGTCGCGACCAACGACCGTCGGCATGGAGATGGCCAGATCGGACAGGCCGTACTCGCCCACCATGAGCGAGGAGACGGGCAGAACGGTCTGCTCGTCACGCATGACGGCAGTGCAGATGCGCTTTACCGCCATAGCGACACCGTAGTAGGTGGCGTGCTTCTTCTCGATGATGGTGTAGGCGGAGTTCTTGACGTCCTCGGCGATGCGCTTCTCGGCAGCCTCGTGCTCCAGATGGCCGTGAAGCTCGCAGAAGGTGTTCAGCGGCACGCCGGCAACCTGAGCGCTGGACCAGGCGACAAACTCGGAGTCACCATGCTCGCCCATGACGTAGGCCTGAACGTCGCGCGGGTCAACCTCGACGTGAGCGCCGAGCATCTGCTGCAGACGGCCGGTGTCGAGCACGGTGCCGGAGCCGATGACATGGCCCTCGGGCAGGCCGGACATCTTGATGGCGGCGTAGGTCAGAACGTCGACCGGGTTGGAGACGATGAGCAGAATACCGTCGAAGCCAGACTTCTTAATCTCGGGAATAATGGACTTAAAGATGCTGACGTTCTTGTTGACCAGGTCCAGGCGGGTCTCACCGGGCTTCTGAGCAGCGCCAGCGGTGACGACGATCATGGCGGCGTCGGCGACATCAGAATAATCGCCGGCGTAGATCTTCATCGGCTCGGCAAACGTCATGCCGTGCGCAATATCCAGGGCCTCGCCCTCGGCGCGGTTCTTGTCCACGTCGATGAGAACCATCTCGGAGAACAGACCACTCTGCATCAGCGCGAACGCCGAAGACGAACCGACGAAACCGCAGCCGACAATAGCGACCTTCTTCTCGTTAACCATTAGAAACTCCCATCTCTCTCCACAAACAAGCCGCCCGGGAACGACCCGAGCGGCTTGCCGTAATCCCAATACATCCAATCGGGACTTTGATTATGCTCCTATACGCAGCCAAAAATCGACCGTTTACCGAAATTGTTTGCAGGATTCGTAAAATAACTGCACGAAATCGGTTTCGAGCTATTGACGAGCCCAAATAGTCTTCTAATACAGGCCCGCCTCGCGGATGGCCTCGACAGCCAAAGCGATCTGATCGGGCGGCAGGACCAGCGCCATGCGCACGTGCCCCTCGCCCGAAGGGCCAAAGCTCGCGCCCGGCGTCACCACAACGCCGGCCTTCTCCATAAGCTCCTCGCAAAACGCCATGGAATCGGTGCGGCCACCGGGAAGCTTGGCCCACACAAACATAGAGCCATGCGCGTTGGGACGCTCCCAGCCCAGGTCCTCAAGACCGTCGCACAGGGCATCGCGGCGCTCCTGGTACTTCAGACGTTGCGCCTCGACCTCATCGCGCGGACCATTGAGGCAGGCGATGGCGGCCTTCTGAATCGGGAAGAACATGCCAAAGTCGATCTGGCTGCGCAGCTTGGCAAAGGCAGAGACCACATCCTCACGGCCGACCAAAAAGCCGATGCGCGCACCGGTGACGTTAAACGACTTGGAAAGCGAGAAGAATTCCACGCCCACCTCGAGCGCGCCGGGATACTGCAAGAAACTGCCGCCGGGCTCGCCGTCAAACACGATGTCGGAGTACGCGTTGTCATGGACGATCAGCAGGTCGTGCTCGCGGGCGAAGGCGATAATCTCCTCGTAGACCTCGGGCGTGCCCACCGAGCCCACCGGGTTGGCGGGCAACGACACAATCATGTACTTGGCACGATCGGCCACCTCGGGATCGATGCCCGCCACATAGGGCAGGTAATTGTGCTCCGCCACCAGCGGATAGTACTCGAGCTTGGCATCGGCGATCTTGGCGCCCGCCTCAAAGACCGGATAGCACGGATCGGGAACCAGAATGGTGTCACCCGGATCGAGCAGGGCCAGACCCAAATGACCCACGCCCTCCTGCGTGCCGTTGCACGACTGCACCATGGACGGCGTAATGCCCGAAACGCCAAAGCGACGCTCATAGTAATCGCACACGGCCTGCTTAAGCTCGGGCAGGTCGCGCAGGGAATACTTCCACATCTCGGGATTTTGGGCGGCCTGCGTGAGCGCCTCGACCACGTGGTCGTACGGCTTAAAGTCGGGCGTGCCCACGCTCATGTTGTAAATGGTCTTGCCCTGAGCCTTCAGCGCAAGAAGTTTGTTGTTGAGCGAGGCGAAGACCTCCGCGCCAAAGCGGTCGAGACGCTGCGATGCCTGCATGGTGCCACCTTTCGATATAAAAAATGCGGCGCTCCGACAAGAGCGCCGCGCGATACGGGCCATCAGATTGCAAAATTGTAACGCTTGCAACCCCCGTATTGGTTCAATTTAGCCAACCTTAGTCAATTGGATTGAGCGCGTCGATCCGCGCAAGCCACAGACGCGAGCTGGCGTCACTCGGCATACGCCAATCGCCGCGCGGGCTGAGCGTCACTGAGCCCACCTTGGGACCATCGGGCAGACAGCTGCGCTTAAACTGCTGGGCAAAGAAGCGACGATAGAACGTACGCAACCACGTGTGGACGGTCTTGGCGTCATAGACACCCTCAAAGCTCTTGAGCGCCATACGGTAGATCTTGCCCGGCTCAAAGCCAAAACGCAGCAGGTAATAGAGGAAGTAATCGTGCAGCTCGTACGGGCCCACCAAATCCTCGGTCTTCTGCGCAATCTCACCGTCGCCCGTGGGCGGCAGAAGCTCGGGGGATACCGGCGTATCGAGGATATCGAGCAAGACCTCGGCAATACGCCCGCCAAAGACATCAGCGGCATAACGTACCAGATGGCGCACAAGCGTCTTGGGCACGCTCGCGTTGACGGCGTACATGCTCATGTGGTCGCCGTTATAGGTAGCCCAGCCAAGCGCCAGCTCCGACAGGTCGCCCGTGCCGATAACAAAACCGCCAGCCTGGTTGGCCAGATCCATCAGAATCTGCGTACGCTCGCGGGCCTGGCTGTTCTCGTAGGTCACGTCCTGAACTGCCGGATCGTGCCCAATGTCCTTGAAGTGCTGCTCCACGGCCGTGTGGATCGAAACCTCGCGGAAGCTCACACCCAGGTCGCGAGCGAGTGACTCGGCATTCGACTTGGTGCGATGTGTCGTGCCAAAGCCGGGCATGGACACGGCTGTGATACCCGTGCGCGGCAGTCCCAGTGCATCGAAGGCACGCACGGTCACAAGCAGTGCCAGCGTGGAATCCAGGCCGCCCGAAAGACCGATGACTGCAGCCTTGGTACCCGTATGGGCAAGGCGAGTCTTGAGGCCGGCAGTCTGCAGATTGAGGATCGTCTCGCAGCGCCCGGCCAGGTCACCATGGTCGGCCGGCACAAAGGGCGCGCGGGGGAAGACACGGTCGATGTCGAGCGCATCGCGCAGGACAGGTTCTTCGGCCAGCATGCCCTCAAACGAAAACTCAACAGTCGTGGCCTCCGGCGCATCATCCGCGCGCGTCCACGTCGTCGAGCGACGGCGCTCGGCAACCAGACGGTCGAGGTCAACGTCGGCCACCGCCATATCGCAGGTGAGGAGCTTCGTGGCGGCGAGCTTCGAACCGTTTTCGTAGACAAGGTTCTCCCCTGCAAAGACCATGTCGGTCGTGGACTCGCCCTCGCTCGCGTCCGCGTAGGCATAGGCGCAGTACAGGCGCGCGCTTTGGTTAGAGATAAGGCTGCGACGGTAATCTGCCTTACCGATAATCTCATCCGAGGCCGACGGATTGAGGATCACCGTCGCACCGGCAAGCGCCATCTCGGTCGAAGGGGGCGCCGGCACCCACAGGTCCTCGCAGACCTCAATACCGAGTACCAAACCCTCGGCGCCCTCATCACAGCAGCGGTAGACAAGCCCCGAACCCAGCGGAACCGGACCCTGACCGGCAAACTCAACCCACACGGGATCGGCGGGCGCCGGAGCAAACCAACGGCGCTCATAGAACTCGCCATAGTTGGGCAGATACTTCTTGGCCGTGAGGCCCAAAAGCTCGCCCGCGCAGCACACGGCGGCACAGTTGTAGATATTCTCGGCCACCGCAACGGGAAGACCGATGGTAAAGACAATCGGCAGCTCGCGGGTTTCATCGAGAATATGTGCCAGTGCAGTCTCGCAGGTATGCAGTAACGTGCGGTTATGGAACAGATCAGCCGCGGTATAGCCAGTCAGATTAAGCTCGGGCAGCACCAGAGCACGGACACCGCGCTCGACCGCCTCGCGAACAGCCGCCAGCGCAACCTCGGCATTGCCCTCGACATCGGCCACGCGAATCCGCGGCGAGGCCGCCGCCACACGCAAAAAGCCATCAGACTGAGAAAGGTGAAGATTCATAAGAATGCTCCCGTGCGTAGACGCCATTCACAACAATTAGCAAGCCCTATTGTAGTTCAACCGCCGGGTGTAACCGCATCCCACCAATTTGGTGAGCTATTGATGAGTTGATGGTATCTGTTAAATGTCACGTACGATTCACATCTGGTGGGTACCCTGATGGCTACACGAAACGAAGCAGATTTACACCGGGAGGACCCCGTATGACAACCAAGTACACCGACGCGCCGCGCACGCGCGTCATGACACCGGCATCGCTCAACAACGGCGTTCACGAAAACCATTCCATCGGACAGACCATGGCCATCGCGCCCAAAAAGGGCCTGTTCGACGACATTTCCATTCCCCAAATCATCGCCGGCGCCGCAGCTGCCGCCACGAGCGTCGCACTTGCTTCCAAGATCGGCATCGCCGGATCGGTGATCGGTGCCGCCGTGAGCTCGGTCATCACCGTTGTGTCCTCGCAGGTCTACCGCCACTTTATCTCTGCCAGCGCCAACGCCCTCAAAGGCACGCACGCCGCCGTCGACTACCCTGCCGGCGCCTATGAGCCCGTTGACCTTAATGCCGAGGAGCACCTGGGCGGCGCCGCGACTACGCAGGAGATGCGCCAGGTTGCGGGGCGCGCGACCACGGCGCGCGTCGCCCCCAACAGTCTGCGTGCCAAGGCGGCGGCAGAGCGCAGCCAGACGCAAAAGAAGGTCATCGTCTTCTCGATCGCCATCGCCATCGTCGCGGTCATCGCCTGCGCTGGCGCCATCCTTATCACCACCGCCGGTGAAGGTCTGGGCGAGCGTCCCGAGTCAATCCTTTCGTTGCGCACAACCGAGCACAATGCGGATAGCTCAGATCAATCGCAAAGCCAGCAGGACGACTCGCAGGACACCTCCGCATCCACCGATTCGTCCTCGAACGCCCCCGATCAATCGCAGAGCGCCGATTCCTCTGTGAACAACAGCGGCACGCAATCCGGCACGACTGACTCAAGCCAAACGACTGACAGCTCTCAGCCGAGCACGGGCGACCAAACGAGCGGCAATACATCGGGCACAAGCTCCACCGACAACAGCAACACCAATAGCTCGAACAGTTCGAACAGTTCGAGCGGATCCGCGTCCGGCACGCCATCTGACAGCTCGAGCCAAGGCACGGCATCGGGCAACTAGGCACGTTTGCCTCTCACAGATAACCGACCTGCATAACGGGCGCGAACCGGCAACGGTCGCGCCCGTTTGCCATGGGCGACGAGATGGCAAGCCCCATGCGATGGTAAGATGCTTTGGTGTGTATAGAGGAGATTTGCCATGAGCAAGACAATAGTTAAGCCCACACTATCGCTGGGCAACCACATCTATCTGTATCGCCTGCTGCGCGATGCGATTGGATGCGGCAAGCAAACGTTTATGACGCAGGTCGAGGAGGCACTCGCCGCCGGCGACATGGCCGCTTATGACCTGGGCTTCGAGTCCACGCGCGAGCTGCTCGAGGAGCTCGACGACTGCATTAAGCTGACCGTCTTTAAGGGCGGCCGTCTGTATGCCACCGTCATCGCCAACGAGGCCTGGGATGCCGCCCTTGCCAAAGGCGAGGACAAGCCCAAGGCTGCCAAGGGCGCCAAGCAGTCCTACAAAAAGAAAAAGCGCGGCGAGAAGGACCTCAAGGCCGTGCGCCCCAAGCATGTTAAGCGTCCCGAGCCCGAAGCCATGGTTGAAGCCGTACCGGAACCCGAGCCCGAGACAGAGATCGAAGTCGCTATTGAGGTAACGGCAGAAGCCGAAACCGAAATCGACGCCACGACCGATCCCGAAGTCATATCAGAGCAGGAAGCCACTGCGGAGCTCGACGAGACTCCCAAGTCGACAACCGAAGAAGCCGCCAACCAACCCGAGGCGTCTGCGTTCCAAAACAGCGATGTTTTTGGCGACGAGGCCGAGGACGATCAGTCCAACGAGCCCGCGGATCAAGACGCTACCGAGTCGACGCCAGAGCCCGAGACACCGCAGCCCGCCATCTCGCTCACGGTCGTCTATGACCCCGAGAACGCAAACGCTGGCATCACCACCATGGCCTCCACGCCAGCCGAGGCAAAGTCGAGCGTCGAGAACGAGAACGCGACGCAGGTTGAGGTTGAAACCGCAGCCGCAGACGCGCCCGTCACCGTGGAGCCCGCAGATTCTACGATCAAGCCGGAAGCGACGCCAAAGCCTGCACCCGTCATCGAGTCCGTGCCCGCCGCTGCTTGCGGCCAAATTCCCGCACCGGCACCGGCTTCGGCACCCGCGGCGGTCCCAACCCCCGCACTTGCAGCGCCCGCCATCCCCGAGGACTTCCCCGTCGATTTCACAACCGAGGTCTTCTGTCCCGGCCCATTGCTACACCAGCTGTCGACCTATCTCCCCTACGGCGCCGACACGCTCGGCATCGTCGGCGAGTACTACTGGATCGCCCGCGAGCGCGGTACCATCGAGGCCGCGCGAAACCGCGCAAGCTTCCCCCTGCGCTACACGCAGGCCGGCGAGCGCCACGAAGTCACCGTGCGCATCCGCCGCAACACCACCGGCGGTCTCGGAGCCACCTGGACCATCGACAAAGTCGAGCCTTCTACCAAGTAAAAAAGGGACGATAACCCTCAAGGTTATCGTCCCTTTCTCGTTAGGTCACCTGAGCTCGACTAATCGCGCGTCAGCTTGCGGTGAATACGATGCGGCTGGGCTGCGTCCTCGCCCAGGCGCTCGATACGATTGGCCTGATAGGCCTCGAAGTTGCCCTCGAACCAATACCAGTTGCCCGGATTCTCGTCGGTGCCCTCCCACGCCAGAATGTGCGTGGCGACGCGGTCCAGGAACATACGGTCGTGGCTAATGACCACCGAGCAGCCCGGGAACTCGAGCAGTGCCGCCTCGAGCGAGGACAGCGTCTCGACGTCGAGGTCGTTCGTGGGCTCGTCGAGGAGCAGCAGGTTGCCGCCCTGCTTGAGCGTAAGTGCCAAGTTCAGACGGTTGCGCTCGCCACCGGAAAGTACGCCAGCGCGCTTCTGCTGGTCCTGGCCCTTAAAGCCAAAGCTCGCCACGTACGCGCGGCTGGGGACCTCGGTCTCGCCGACCATCATGTGGTCCAGGCCGTCCGAGACGACCTCCCACAGGTTCTTATCGGGGTCGATGCCGGAGCGGTTCTGATCGACATAGGAGATCTTGACGGTCTCGCCCACCTCGAGCTCGCCCGAAGTCAGCGGCTCCAGGCCCACGATGGTCTTGAACAGCGTGGTCTTGCCCACACCGTTGGGACCGATGACGCCCACGATGCCGTTGCGCGGCAGGGTGAACGATAGGTCGTCGATGAGCACGCGACCGTCGAACTCCTTGTGCAGGTGATGGGCCTCGAGCACCTTGTTGCCCAAACGCGGGCCCACAGGGATGCGGATGTCGGTCCAGTCGAGCTTCTGGCTTGCGCGGGCCTCGGCCTCCATCTCCTCATAGCGAGCCAGACGGGCCTTGTTCTTGGCCTGACGGGCCTTGGGGCTGGAGCGTACCCACTCGAGCTCGGCCTCCATGCGCTTAGCGAGCTTGGCGTCGCGGTTACCCTGAGCCTCGATACGGGCGGCTTTGGTCTCCAGATACGTGGAGTAGTTGCCCTTGTAGGGATAGAGGTGGCCGCGGTCGACCTCGCAGATCCACTCGGCAACGTTGTCCAGGAAGTAGCGATCGTGTGTGACGGCAAGCACCGCGCCCTGGTAGTTGTGCAGGAAGTGCTCGAGCCACAGGATCGACTCGGCGTCCAGGTGGTTGGTGGGCTCATCGAGCAGCAGCAGGTCGGAAGCTTCGAGCAGCAGCTTGCACAGGGCCACGCGACGGCGCTCTCCGCCGGAAAGCACATTGACCGGCATGTCGGAATCGGGCAGCTGCAGGGCATCCATAGCCTGGCCGAGCTTGGAATCGATATCCCAGCCGTCGGCGGCATCGATTTCGTCCTGGAGCTTGCCCATCTCGGCCATGAGGGCATCCATGTCGCAGTCCGGGTCGCACATCTCCTCGCCGATCTTATTGAAGCGATCGACCTTGGCGATCATGTCGCCAAATGCCATGCGCACGTTCTCGATGACGGTCTTGTCGTCGTCGAGCGGCGGCTCCTGCTGCAGGATACCCACGGTGTAGCCGGGGGTAAGTCTGGCATCGCCGTTGGAGACTTCCTCGATGCCGGCCATGATCTTGAGCAGGGTCGACTTGCCCATGCCGTTAGGGCCCACGACGCCGATCTTGGCACCGGGATAGAAGCTCAGGGTCACGTCGTCAAGGATCACCTTGTCGCCATGAGCCTTGCGAGCCTGATACATCTGGTAGATAAACTCTGCCATTTGCCTGTTTTATCCTTTCTACCTGCTGTTTCCCTATTCTTGTTTCGCTTTAGTGGAAACGAGATGAGAAAACCAGCTCTAAAACGTAACGAAAAAGGGGCACGGTTACCCACACCCCCTAATACTACCTGGGAAAAGTCCCCCGGAACATACTATGAACTGCGTACGCTAGTTTTCCGCAACCTTAACGAGCGGCTCGCTGCGATTTGCGCCACAGCAGATACGAGTAGACGTAGACGACTCCGACCGAACCAAACGCCAGAACCGCAATCACCGCGGCGACAACTTCACTCGAAAGCACGCTACCCGCAACGCCCATCACAATCAGACCAACACCCAGCACCATAAAGCAGGCACCGCCAAAACTCTGCGTACGGCGCCAGTTCTCGGGATCGGCAAGCGCCCAGGGCGTCTTGATACCGAGCGTATAGTTCTGCTTCACACGCGGCAAGTAGTTGCCTACGCCAATGAACAGCAAACCGACAGCACCGGAAATCAGCGCGTTGACCGAACCGACCGCCGGCACCACGCCCCAGACCGTAAGCTCTCCCAGCCAGCTTATGGCGCACATGAACAAGGTGAAGGTGATTACGAAGCCCTGATAGAACTTGCCCGAGGTTCGATATGCCTCGCCTTTGGGATCGATGCGCGGCACCACGCAGAACATTGCGAGAAGCACCAGGGGCAGCACGCCGTGCGCGGAGGCCATCCAGCTGGGACCCCAACCGTCAACGCCGTTCGCGCCCCAGTGCGTGGGAATCTGCGCAGGCAAGCTCGGCATCACCATAAGGTGCGCTACGATATTGGCGACGCACAGAGCGACCAGCGCGATCCACACGCGTGGCGATACCCCCGTGGCGTGAATGCCCTTGTTTTCGTTATTCATCCTTATCACCTTCAGTGTTTGTAAAGCCCATAAACCAACCGATCAAGTCCTGCATGACGGTGGTGTTTAAGCTGTAAACGATGTTTTGGCCATGACGTTCATCGGTCACCAACCCGGCGTTTTTGAGCGTCGCCAAATGATGGCTCAACGACGGCTTGCTGATGTCAAAATGCTCGGCAAGCTCCCCAGCCGTGCGGTCGCCCTCGCGTAGTAGTTCCAAAATGCGCCGCCGCGTAGGATCGGCCAGCGCTTTAAAACCCTCTCCCGGCATAGGACCTCCCCTCAGCAACTCTCATGACACGCACACTATACTCGATATTTAGATGTTTGTCTAACTATCTAATCTTGTACTCAAAAAAATAGCAGCCCCGCGTAATGCGAAGACGGCCACTTCTCACGCCATAAACGTGTTTCGGAGTTGGCTAACCCGCGGCAACGGGCGCCATCTGCTTCAATCTTATGCGAATCCCGATCCCATTTCAACAAACCCCAAGGGTTCAAATGGAATCGTGATAATACCTATAATGGCGATAGCTAAAACACGATTCGCTTCCCCATCGGAGGATATCTATGACCGAAACCGTTGCCGCAGCCGCCATCGAGACACGCGACACCAAGCTCGAGATCATCATGGGCCGCGAGGCACTCGATAAGCTCGCCGATGCTACGGTGCTGGTGCTCGGCTGCGGAGGTGTGGGCTCCAATTGCTGCGAGGCACTCGCCCGCGGCGGCATCGGTCATTTCGTCATTCTGGACAAGGACATCATCGCACCCAGCAATATCAATCGTCAGGCCATCGCCTTCCACAGCACCGTCGGCAAGCGCAAGGTAGACGTGATGGAAGCCATGATTCGCGATATTAATCCCGCCGCCACCGTTATCAAGCGCACCGAATACCTGTTGAGCGACAACATCGACGAGTTCTTTGCGAGCGTTTTTGAGCAGACGGGCGGCAAGCTCGACTACGTCGTCGACGCCATCGACACCATCTCGGCCAAGCTCACTATTGCCAAATATGCTCAGGACCACGACATTCGTTTGGTTAGCTCCATGGGCGGGGCCAACAAGCTCCATCCCGAGTGCCTCCGCTTTGCCGACATCTTCGATACGGTACGTGACCCCATGAGCCGCATTATGCGCAAAGAATGTAAGAAGCGCGGAATCAAGAGCCTACATGTATTGTTTAGCTGCGAGGAATCGGTTAAGACACAGCCCCGCGACCCTTCCAATATCCACGAGCGTACCGAGCTCGGAACCGCCAGCTTTATGCCGCCCATCATGGGTCAGATGATTGCCGGCGAGGTTATCCGCCAGATCAGTGGGCGCGGCACCGAGCGCGTGCGCGACGATGGCCAGCGCCTGGACTAGCGGAGTGCGCCGAGATGGAGCCCCGGTTATTTGATGCACACTGCCATCTTGATTTGATGGCTTACCCGAATGCTGTTGCCGACGAAACTGCGGCTATAGGGCTGGAGGTCTTTGATTGCGGGGTCGACCCGCGCGACTTCGCGGCAGCAAAAAAGCGGGCCAGCCGTTACCCAAACATTATCGCGGGCGTCGGCCTTCATCCCTGGTGGCTCGCCGACGGCCGCTGCGGTCCTGCCGAAGTCAATCTGCTTTGCAAAGTTGCTGCCCAAGAGCGCTACGTCGGCGAGGTGGGGCTCGATTTTTCCGCGCGCTTTGCCGGAAGCGAACCGCTTCAAATGCAGGCACTTGACCGGCTCTGCGATGCGCTCGTGCAGTGTCCTCTTGCCGGGCGCGTAATATCGATTCACGCCGTTCGTTCGGCAGGAACCGTACTGGACGTCCTCGAATCGCATGGTCTACTCATCCCAAACCCCGACTCCCCCGCTATCATCTTCCACTGGTTTAGCGGTACTTCGGACGAACTCGTCCGCGCGCGTAATGTGGGCTGTTATTTTTCCGTCAACGAACGCATGCTCGCGTCTAAACGAGGACGCGAATACGCACGACAGATTCCACTCGATCGTTTACTGCTCGAGACCGATGCACCAGCGGAGGCAAACACAGAAACAAGCGCGCAGTCGCTCATCAAATCGCTCACAAGGACCTCGATGCGCATCGCCTCGCTCAAAAATTGTGACGCAAAGCGCATCGAATCGGCAGTTTTAGCAAATGCGCACTCTATTTTTGGCCTTCGCTAACCCCTGTGGGCAAAAAGACGACAACGATACCATTATGACGGTAGACGTGCCGTCCAAGTCCTACGCAAGCTCCAGCAGCTCCGGCAGCTGGTCGATAATCTTGTCCGCGGCATCTTGGCTAAAGCCGAAGCGTTCCTCGCGCTTGGCAATGACCGTCAGGCCGGCTCGCTTGCCGGCAGTGATACCAGGCACCGAATCCTCAACGCAGCAGCAGCGATTCGCGGGCAGTCCCAGCAGGTCCAGCGCATGCAGGTAGATGTCGGGCTCGGGCTTGCTCTCCTTAAACTGCTCGCCGCTCACCACATACTCAAAGGCATCCGACAGCCCGCACGCATTGAGCACTTCCTCGATGCTATCCATGGGAGACGAGCTGGCAAGCGCCACGCGAACGCCGCGGCGCGGCAGCTCTCGAATCGTATCCACGGCGCCTGGGTTAATCAAAGCCTGATAGTCGCGCGGACGCTTATGCGCCCACTCGTCCCAACGGGCCAACGCTTCCTCGCCAGTGAAATGCCCCTTACCGGCGCGCTCAAACCAATCGACCAGCATATGCAGGAAGAACTGATGTGAGGTACCGACCTGCCCGTTCAACTCCTCTTGAGTCAGGTTAAGCCCAAGCTCCTTGGCAAACGCGGCAGTCTCGCCCAGGTAGTAATACTCGGTATCGACAATGACTCCGTCCATGTCAAAGATAACGGCGTCGAACGGAAATGCGGACACGGCACCCTCCCTAACAAAAGGGCGCCTGTAAGCAGGCGCCCGAACCATGCATTAATCGGCGATTCTAACCCAGCAGCTTATCCAGCGCCACCGCAATGCCGTCTTCGTTGTTATTGGCAGTCACCATCTGAGCCACGGCCTTAACCTCGTCAACCGCGTTGCCCATGGCAACACCGGTGCCGGCCCACTCAATCATGGACTTGTCGTTCTGGCCGTCGCCAAAAGAGACGACCTCGCTGGCATCGATGCCGAGCTTGGGCAGGGCACCCTCGAGCGCGCGGGCCTTGTCGATACCGGACGCCGTAAACTCAAAGTACCAGTCGGCCGTAAACATACCCGAAAGCGTCTGAGTAAAGGGCGCATACATCTCCTCGTGATGCGCTTGCAGATAGGCCGGGTCGCCCGCAGTGAGCAGCTTGTCCACGGGATAAGTGTCCACGACCTCATGCAGGCTCTCCACCTCGCGAATCTTAAGATCGCACGCGTCGCGCTCGTATTTGACGATGTTTTTCTGCGAGCCATCCGGCAGCGTAATCATGCAGCGGTACGAATCCTCGACATGCAGATCGCGACCGAGCGAAATCATAGGGATCACGTCGAAATTGCGCAGATGATCAATCAGACGGTGCAGTTCGTCAGCCGGCATGGCCTGGTCAAAAAGGACCTCATCGGTCTGAGCGTCGACCACATGCGCGCCATTAAAGGCCACCAGCAGACCGTCATGGTTTTGAAGGTCGAGCTCCTGCGCCAAGGCGTGCAGCCCCCATGCGGGACGGCCCGAAGCCAAAATGAGCTTAATGCCCGACTCCTGCGCCGCGAGCAGCTTCTCGCGCGTACGCGGGCTGATGACCTTTTGGTCGTTGGTGAGCGTACCGTCGATATCCATTGCGATGGCTTTGATTGCCATATAAGCCTCCCTGTCATTGAACAACCTTGTCTGAGTCATCATACAGAACACCTACTGCGGATCTGTCTGCAACGGGTAAAAAGTCATATTGTCCCGAACATGAACAGCGTGTAGCCGTGGGGCCCAATCGCTCCGTCCCATACACCGAGCCACCACATACAAAGCTGACGACGCTAAACGCGGTCGCCCCACCGACCTCATTTGGTCGAGCGCTTTGGGCTCGAGGATCACCCGCTCTACACAGAGCTTCCCGAAGCCCAAAGCGTCCAGGTCGAATTCGACCGCTAGCGACGTTGCGCGGCCCATCATTTCTGGTCGCAAACAATAAAGGGGCCCGCATCCCAACGGATACGGGCCCCTTTCAGTCATAAGCCAACTCGGCCGTAAAGACTACTTACGGTGAGCGCGGTAGAACTCGATGAGTGCCTGGGTCGAAGCGTCCTGCTCGGCCTTGGCAGCGTCGTCGTGGAAGGCCGGGGTGATCTGCTTGGCAAGCTGCTTGCCCAGCTCAACGCCCCACTGGTCGTAGGAGTCGATGCCCCAGACCGTGCCCTCGACAAACGTGATGTGCTCGTACAGGGCGATGAGCTCGCCGAGTGCGAACGGGGTCAACGTGTCGCCGAAGATCGAGGTCGTCGGACGGTTGCCCTCAAAGCAGCGGGCCGGGACGATTTGCTCGGGCGTGCCCTCGGCACGAACCTCGTCGGCCGTCTTACCAAAGGCGAGCGCCTTGGTCTGGGCCAGGAAGTTGCCCAGGAACAGCTCGTGGACATCCTGGCCGCTGTCGGTTGCGGGGTTGGCGGTGTTGGCGAAAGCGATAAAGTCGGCCGGAACCACCACGGTGCCCTGGTGCAGCAGCTGATAGAAGGCATGCTGGCCGTTGGTGCCGGGCTCGCCCCAGAAGATCTCGCCGGTGTCGGAGGTCACGGCGCTGCCGTCCCAGCGGACGTGCTTGCCGTTGGACTCCATGGTGAGCTGCTGCAGGTAGGCCGGGAAGCGGTGCAGATACTGGCAGTACGGAAGCACGGCGTGGCTCTTAGAGCCGAAGAAGTTGACGTACCAGACGTTGAGCAGGCCCATTAGCGCGACAGCGTTGTTCTCGAGCGGGGTATTGCAGAAGTACTCGTCGATGGCGTGGAAACCCTCGAGGAACTGCTGGAAGCGCTCGGGACCGAGCACGACGATCAGCGACAGACCCACGGCGGAGTCGACGGAATAACGGCCGCCGACCCAGTTCCAGAAACCAAAGGCGTTGGCGGGGTCGATGCCGAAGGCCTCGACCTTGTCGAGTGCGGTGGAAACGGCAACGAAGTGCTTGGCCACGGCCTCGGCGTTCTGCTCATCAGAGCCGTCGATGGCACCCTGAGCCTTGAGCTGCTCGAGCATCCAGGTCTTGACCTCGCGAGCGTTGGTGAGGGTTTCGAGCGTGGTGAAGGTCTTGGAGACGATAATCACGAGCGTGGTCTCGGGATCCAGGCCCTTGAGCTTCTCGGCCTGGTCGTTGGGGTCGATGTTGGAGATATAGCGGCAGTCGATACCGGCGTCGGCGTAGGGACGCAGGGCCTCGTAGGCCATGACCGGGCCCAGGTCGGAGCCGCCGATGCCGATGGACACCAGATGCTCGATCTTCTTGCCGGTAACGCCCTTCCACTCACCGGAGCGCACGCGCTCGGCAAAGGCGTACATGCGGTCGAGGACCTCGTGCACGTCGGCGACGACGTCCTGGCCGTCGACGATGAGCTGGCCCTTCTCGGTTGCCGGGCGGCGCAGCGCGGTGTGCAGGACGGCACGGTCCTCGGTGGTGTTGATGTGCTCGCCGGAGAACATGGCGTCGCGGCGCTCCTCGAGCTTCACCTCGCGGGCAAGATCGCACAGCAGCTTGACGGTCTCATCGGTCACCAGGTTCTTGGACAGGTCGAAGTGCAGGTCACCGGCGTCAAAGCTCAGCTTGTTCACGCGCTCTGCATCGGCAGCGAACCAGGCCTTGAGGTCGATACCTTCGGCCTCGAGCTTCTCCTGATGAGCCTCGAGCGCCTTCCAAGCGGCGGTCGACGTAGCGTCGATAGGTGCGGCAACAGTTGCCATAAAGTCCTCCTCAACATGCGGGCGCAAACCTCCATGCGCCCGGATAATCAGATGCCCCTATTCTAGCGCAGGTCAAGACCGTAATCAGCCAGCGTTGCCAATCCGCCCCCAAACGGCGACCGACCAAAAAGGGACAGGTTTATTTTGGCAGGTCAAACGCTTTACCTACCAAAAATAGCCCATCTCTTTATGGCAGACATTAGGCCGCGGCGCACACGCTGCCGAGCAACTCACGCAGAGGAGACACAATGCCCTCAAGCAGTTCGGGCGCGATGATGGCAAAAACGGGAACCTCACCGGCCCCCACGACGGCAGGCACTTTGCCCTCCGAGACAATACATCCATAAGGGACAAAACCGTCTTCGCCGGCATCGAGCGCCGCCATGCGACGCGCGAGTTCGCGCGCAAAGCCAGCAGTATCGGCATCGCCGATCGCTAGGACAAAGTCCACGCCTTCGTCGGTCGCCAGGGCCACAGCCTCGTCGATCAGCTCGTCTCCCCCGTCGCCCTCAACCGAGCCGCAACGAAAAAGCACGCGCTCGAGCAGAGCTCGGTCAAGCGAGCCGAGCGCCGCCGAGACAAGCTCATCGCGCGTATGTTTGTCGCCACCCAGCACCACCAGCGCCTTGGTGCCGCCGTAGTGAGCGACCAATCGTCCACACCAGCGAGCCACGTCTCCATCCGCAACAAGGCGCGTCGGCATACCAAACCCATAGTTGACCATTATCCCCACAACCCTTCCGTGCTTTATGGTGGTATCGATCGTTAGGCTCATGCTACGAAGCGAGGTTTTCCGAGCTGTTTCGCGCTCTTTAGAGCTGCGTTAAAACCCGATGCAACCGCCCGACCATACCTGCCAAAAAGGGACAGGTTTGTTTTGGTCGGTCAAGCGTTTTACCTACCAAAATAAACCTGTCCCTTTTTGGCAGGTTTTGACGATGTCCGGACGAGCGGGTATTATCGAACATGTATTCGATAAGAATATGTGTTTGATGGGAGAACGCGTGGGGCACGGGCGTCACACCTATATCTGCATCGACCTCAAGACGTTTTACGCCAGCGTCGAGTGCGTCGACCGCGGGCTCGATCCGCTCACCACCCACCTGGTCGTTGCCGACGAATCACGCGGGCGTACGACCATCTGCCTCGCCATTACCCAGGCCATGAAAGACCTCGGGATACACAACCGCTGCCGTCTGTTTGAGATTCCCGACGGCATCGACTACATCAAGGCCGTACCGCGCATGCAGCACTACATGGAGGTGTCGGCGCAGATCTACGGTATCTACCTGGAATACGTCAGTCCGCAAGACGTTCACGTCTACTCAATTGACGAGTGCTTTATCGACGTGACACCCTATCTAGAGCTCTACCATACCAATGCCAAAAGCTTTGCCTGCATGCTGCGCGATGAGGTCCTCGCGCGCACCGGCATCACGGCGACAGTCGGCATCGGCCCCAACCTATTCCAGGCCAAGGTGGCGCTCGACATTACCGCTAAGCACGTACCCAGCCGCATCGGTATACTCGACGACGAGACCTTTCGCAAGGAGATCTGGCCCCATCGCCCCATCACCGATATCTGGGGCATCGGCCCCGGCGTGGCAGCTCGCCTCGAAAAGTACGGGGTATACGATCTGATGGGTGTCGCCGCGCTCGACGAAAACCTGCTTTACGACGAACTCGGCGTCAATGCCGAGTATCTCATCGACCACGCCTTTGGGCGCGAGCCGACAACTATCGCCGATATTCAGGCCTATTGCCCGCAGGCAACTTCAACCACCACAGGACAAGTGCTCTCGAAGGGTTATGCCTACGAGCAGGCCTACACCGTCTTGCGCGAGATGGTCGATGCCGCCGTACTGGACTTGGTCGATAAGCACGTGGTCTGCGACAGCATCTCGCTCTTTGTGGGCTACGCGAGCGAGCGCGCCGACATACGCCGCCTCGACGCCAGCGGCACAGCGCAATATGTAGACGGATGCGGACATTTGCGTTCGAGCACGTCGAGCATCGAACCCGCCGCAACCGCAGGCCCCGAGCTCGCACCCCGTGCACCCAAGCCCGTCCAGCGCGATGACGAACGACGCCGTCTGGTGCGCGAGGCACAGGCAATCGACGGCATCTTTGTGGGAGAGCATGGCGGCAAACCGCGTGGCGGCTATGCCGCGCTCTTTGCGCACTCTAACGCTTCGCGCAAGCTGCCCGAGCGCACCAATTCGTTTAAGAAGATCATGGGCCATTTCGATGAGCTCTGGGCGCAGACCGTCGATCCCAAACGACCGGTCAAGCGCATCAATTTGGGCTTTGGCAACCTCATGCCCGAGGAATTTGCCACCATCGATCTGTTCAGCGATGTTAAGGCCGATGAGCGCGAGCGCGACCTGGCCCGCGCCGTTCTGGCCGTGAAGGGCAAGTACGGCAAGAACGCCCTGGTCAAGGGATTAAGCTTTACCGCCGGCGCCACCGCACGCGAACGCAACGATCAGGTAGGAGGACACCGTGCCTAAGGCCCAACAACAGCCGATGCGGCCGCCGACACCTTTTGAACGCCTGGCGGACCCCGAGGGAAGACGTCGCGCCGCCGACCCCAGGCTCACCGCCAACGGTGCCGTTCGCGCCAACCGCGCCGCGCAGTTTATGCCCTTTGCCGCCCTCACGGGATACTACGAGCTCGTGCGCAAACAAGAGATCTCTGTTGAGCCCAAATGCGAACTCACGGAAGAAAAAGCCCTCGAACTTTCAAAAAAGCTCGAGGGCCTCAAACGCGGCGACTTGGTGCGCGTCACTTATTACGATACATACGGCTATCGTAGCCGCACCGGCATTCTCGACGAAGTGCTCCCCGCGTTCAAGCTGCTCAAACTCCGAGACATCGCCATCGGCTTCGACGATATCCAAGACATCGAGCTGCGCGGCCGAGCCTAAGCGCAAGCGTACGCCCGGCCCTACGGCTTCATGACGTAATAGCCCGCATCCCTCACGGCAGCCTCAAGCACCTCACGATCGATCGGGTTTTAGAACGGATGCACGCCGTGTGGTCTGTATACGTCACTGTGGCCCAAATGCCATCGAGAGCGTTGAGGGCGTTCGTCACATTTTGCGCGCAGCCGCCGCAGCTCATACCGCCAATAAGCAGTTCATCGCTATAGGGATAGTGAGACACATCGGTGTCCGCGACCGCGACCCTCTTGACCTTCTTTCTGCCCGCCCCATCGCCGCAACAGCATTTGCCATGCGTCGATGCGACAATACGCCGGAATCCAAAAAATAAGCCGGCGGCTATGACGCCCTCGCTTTCGGCTGCCCCGCCATGGGCTCCGAGGAGCTCGAGTACGATGAGTTTCAGCCGATGTGGGACGAAGTCAAGGAGACCCTCGGCGACAAGAAGGTCGTCCTCTTTGGCTCCTATTCTTGGGCCGAGGGCGAATGGATGGACAACTGGAAGGCGGACGCCGACGAGGCCGGCGTCCACGTCGTCGATTCCGTCATCTGTTACGACGCCCCCCAACGATGAGGCAGAGACCGCCTGTCGCGCCCTTGGAGCCGAGCTCGCCTAACGGCGATAAGCTCCGCCCATACGCGGCTCTGCACCAAAACACATGCGCATCCCAACAAAAACGGAGCTGGATCCAAATCCAGCCCCGTTTTCTGCTATGTCAGCCACATAAAGCAGCTACGAGATGTTGCCCAAAAACGCCTTGGTGCGCTCGCTCTTGGGATGGTCGAAGACCTCGCTCGGCGTGCCCTCCTCCACGATAACGCCGCCGTCCATAAAGACGACGCGGTCGGCGACGTCGCGGGCAAAGCCCATCTCGTGCGTCACCACGATCATCGTCATGCCGTCACGCGCAAGATCGCGCATGACGCCAAGGACGTCGCGGACGAGCTCGGGATCAAGCGCCGACGTAGCCTCGTCAAAGAGCATCACGTGCGGATTCATCGACAGGGCGCGGGCGATGGCCACGCGCTGCTGCTGGCCGCCCGAAAGCTGGCTCGGCATAAAATCGATGCGCTCGGCCAGACCGACCTTGGTCAGCTCCTCGACGGCAATCTTCTCGGCCTCTTCCTTGCTGCGCTTGAGCACCTTTTGTTGCGCAAGCATGACGTTCTTTTTGACCGACAGGTGCGGAAACAGATTGAACTGCTGAAACACCATGCCCAAGTGTGTACGCACCTTATTGAGGTCGACGCCCTTGGCGCACACATCCACGCCCTCAACGACAATCGAGCCGCTCGTGGGCTCCTCAAGACGGTTAATGCAGCGAAGCATCGTCGACTTACCCGAGCCCGAGGGGCCCAGGACCACGACGACCTCGCCCTTGTGCACATCCAGATCGATGTCGCGCAGGACCACGTTATCGCCAAAGGCCTTCTGGAGATTCTTGATGCTGACGACGACCTCGTTCGAGTTATTGGTTTCGCTCATAATAGAACCTCCTTACAGACCTGCAATATGATCGGCGGGTGTCGCGACAACCTGTCCGGCGCTCTTGGTGGGACGCTTCTTTTTGGTTTCGGCCGTCCCCAGAAGTCTCGCCTCAAGACCGCTCACCAAGCGCGCAAGCGGCAGGGTAATGACCAGATAGAACAGGGCGGCAACCACATACGGCGTGATGGAGCCCGTCGTCGCCACGATGGTGCGGGCGTTCATGACGATCTCGACCACGCCCACGGCGGCGAGCAGCGACGTATCCTTGTAAAGCAGGATAAACTCGCTGGTCAGCGTAGGCAGGACATTGCGGAACGTCTGCGGAATCATAACGTAGAGCAACGTCTGGAAGGCATTCATGCCCAGCGAGCGAGCAGCCTCGTTTTGGCCCTTGGGAATCGACTGAATACCGGCACGGAAGATCTCGCACAGGTACGCAGACGAGTTCATAGCCATGACGATAACGCCCAAGACGTAGTCGTCCACCTTGACGCCGGCAAGTGGCAGGCCAAAGAACGCGATATAGATCTGCAGGAACGCCGGCGTACCACGGATGATATTCACGTAGATGCCGGCAAGACAGCGCAGGATGCGCGACTTGGAGATGCGCATGAGCGACAAGGCAAAGCCAAAGGGGATTGCCAGCGGAAACGCCACAAGCACGATCGAGAGCGACATAAGGAAGCCCTTAAATACAACCGGCAGGCTCTGGACCAAAATGACCGGGTTCAAGAACAGGCGCAGGAACATATTGGAATTCCAAGCCTCGACCCACGGCTGTTCCTTAAGATCGGCCTGGAAGTTATCGAAGGCCGTCACGCCCTTAATCTCGACGGAAGGAATCTTGGAAATCTTCTTGGTCGAACCGTCGGCGAGCGTATAGGTGCCGCTAAAGGCCTCGTCGCCGCCTTCGACGGGGAAGGTCACACCGTACACCTCGACACGGAAAAAGCCGCCGGCAGGCGCCGTCTCGCCAAAGTCGATCTTGAGCGTCTGGCCATCAGCCGTGCACGTGGGCTTCATGGGTGTGCGATCCATGAGGTCCTCGCCCGAGAGCATCGTCAATCGCGTGTCATCGGTACCAAACGTCGTGCCGTCGACAAACGTCAGCGAAAGACCGCTCAGCTCCTCGTCGGCGTCGGCCTGAACTTCCCAGGTAATACGTGTCTCGGTGCCGCCGACCACATCGCTGCCCGAACCGGTGTTGGGTCGGGCGGTAATCTTTGCGGTCTCAAGCGCTTGGGCAGTCGAGGGCGCAGATGCCCCCACGCACACCAGCGCGAGCGCCACGGCCATGACGCAGGCTAGCTTTTGGAGCAAGGCGGGTAGTGAAGAACGCTGCCCAGCGGCCCCTTTGTTCAGTCGAGACAAGGTGGCTCCTATCGTAGAAGTTGCCGGCAAATAGAGACGGAAACACTCTCCGTCGAGAGAAGCGCAAAGGCCCTCTCCGCTAAACGGAAAGGGCCCACACGCAATCAAGTATCTGTTTACTTGATGTTGTACTTAGCCATGAGGGCGTCAACGGTACCGTCGTCGGTCAGGTCCTTGATGGCCTGGTTGATGTCGTCCTTGAGCTTGGTATTGCCCTGGTTGATGGCAATGGCGTACTCCTCGCCGGTGCTGATCTGCTTAACCGTGTGGCAGGTGTTGAACTGCTCGGCGGTCAGCTGGCTGGCAACGGAGCGGTTGGTGACTACGGCATCGCCCTTGTCGGACTGCAGGGCGCTGAAGCACTCGGTAGCGTCCTTGTAGGGGATGATCTTGGCCTTGGGGAAGTTCTCCTGAGCAAAGGCCTCGGCGGTCGAGCCAGACTGGACGATAATGGTAGCGTCGGCGTTGTTGAGCTTCTCGCTGTAATTGTCGGCCGTGATGTCGGTGTTATCGACCTTGGTCACGATAGCCTGATCGTCCATGTAGTAGGAATCGGAGAAAGCGACTTCCTTCTCACGCTCGGGCGTGTCGGTGATAGCCGCAATGGAGACGTCATACTTGGTGCCCGAAGCGACGCCGGGGACGAGCGTGTCGAAGTCGTTGTTGACGTACTCGACATCCAGGCCCAGCTTGTCGCCGATAGCCTTGATGAGCTCAAGGTCAAAGCCCTGATAATCGCCGTTGTCATCCTTGTACTCAAACGGAGCGTACTCGGCAGAGGTGCCGACGGTCAGCGTACCGTCCTTGACGAGCGCGTACTCCTTGGAGCCGTCGACCTTCTCGACCTTAGCGTCGTCAGAGCTGCTGGAACCGGCATCAGAACCAGAGGTGGCGTTGGACGAGCCGCAGCCCGTCAGTGCGAGGGCGAGCGCCATGGCGCCCGTGGCGGCAAATGCGCCAAGCTTCTTCAGCTTCATAATCAGTCTCCTTCCAATGGCCCCATGTGATTCAGGGGCCTGCAAAAACTGAGGGCTATTATGCACCCGCGTGAGAGAATCTGCAATTAGAAAACTGATTGAAACAAACCCATAACGTGAATGGAACACTCCACTTTATGACAGTCATTACTGCTGCAATGACCTTAATAGTTTAATTTCAGCCGCATAACCTGCAAGTTCGTTCGGCGTTTCCAAAATGAATGGCAGTGATCGCAGGCAGCTATTCGATACAATATTCTGCATAACCTGCATTCCACCGCCAAGTTCCTCGCTGCCGAGGTAACCCTTGCCGATGCATTCATGCCGGTCCTTATGGGCACCGCGGGGATTCTTGGAATCATTGATATGCACAGCGCGCAAGCGCTCGATACCCACCACACGATCGAACTCGTCGAGCACACCGTCAAGATCTTGGACGATATCATAGCCGGCGTCATTTACATGGCAGGTGTCCAGGCAAACGCCCAGCTTGGCCGACAGCTCGGGGCGCCTGTCAGCAACGTCCTCGATGATGATCGCCAGTTCCTCAAAGCTGCGGCCCACCTCGGTGCCCTTGCCGGCCATGGTCTCGAGCAGCACCGTCGTCTGCTGGCCCTCAAACATCACCTGGCACAGGGTGTCGACGATCATCTGAATGCCGGCGTCGGAGCCCTGTCCCACATGCGCACCGGGATGGAAATTGTAGTAGTTACCGGGCAGCGCTTCCATACGCTGCAGGTCCTCAGCCATGGCCTCCAGGGCAAACTCACGCGCCCGCTCTTTGGCCGAGCAGGGGTTATAGGTATACGGAGCATGGGCCACGAGGGGACCAAAATCGTTTTGTTCCATAAGCTCGCGCAGGGCCGCCACGTCATCCATGTCAAGGTCTTTCGCCTTGCCGCCGCGCGGGTTGCGCGTAAAGAATGCAAAGGTATTGGCGCCAATGGATAGCGCCGTCTCCCCCATCGCCCGATAGCCCTTCGTCGTGGATAGGTGACACCCAATCGTCAGCATCCCCAGCTCCCCCTCATCAGTTACGGTAAAATAGTTCCTGTTGATGCCTTATTCTGCCGCAAACAGGAACTATTCCACCGCAAGTTATAAAAGGGTCATGAGGAGCGCGTTTTGCCGAAGGCCTTAAGCGCCGCCGTCACGGGGCCAGGCTGGAAACGTCGGCGCACATCGTCGAGACGCTCGGGAATATCGATGTGCTGCGGGCAGTGGCGTGCGCATTTGCCGCACTTGACGCAATTGCTCACCAACTTGGGCTCGCTTGTGCGCACCGCACTCGCCGTAAAGTACTGCGATAGACCCGTAAACCAGCTGTGCGCATAGCTTGCGTTGTAGGCGGCAAAACATCCAGGAATATTGATGCCTTTAGGACACGGCATGCAGTAACCGCATCCCGTGCAGGGCACGCGATTCGATTTTTCAAACTCCGTCAGCACGTGCGCGATGGCATCGAGCTGAGTAGCTGTCATCGAATCCGGCAGGGCCCGATCGGCCAACGCCGCGTTCTCATCCACCTGCGCGGTATCGGTCATACCCGAAAGCAGCATCGTCACCTGAGGATGATTCCACACCCACGAAAGCCCCCAGGCGGCAGGGGTGCGCAAATGCGGGTCACAGGCGTCATCGAGCACAGCGCGGGCCCGCGGCGGCAACTTACCTGCCAGACGTCCGCCCAAAAGCGGCTCCATTACAAATACCGCAAGCCCGCGTTCAGCAGCCGCCATGAGCCCCGCCGTCCCCGCCTGATAGTGCTCTCCAGCGTAGTTGTACTGGATCTGGCAAAAGTCCCACTCATAAGCATCTAGCATCGTGAGGAAGTCCGCCGCACTGCCGTGGTACGAAAAACCGATCCGGCGAATACGCCCCGCAGCCTTTTGGCGCACAATCCAATCCTCGATACCCAGTGCCACCACGCGTTCCCACTGGGCGGGCGAGGTGATGTTGTGCATGAGGTAGTAGTCGATATGGTCAGTCCGCAGGCGGCGCAGCTGCTCATCAAAGAAACGGTCGAAATCCTCCGCGCACTTGCACGAGGCGTGCGGCAGCTTGGTCGCGAGCAAAACCTGGTCGCGCAGGCCCAAGCGCTCAAGCGAAGCGCCTACGCAAGCCTCGTTGCCGGGATAAAGATAAGCCGTATCCAGGTAATTTATCCCCTGCTCCACGGCGCGGGAAATGATAGCATCGGCTGTCTTCGCATCGGGGCGTCCCGGCGCACCGGGAAACCTCATGCACCCCAGCCCCAACGCCGAGATACGGTTACCGCTTTTGGGGTCAACGCGATACTGCACGGCCCCTCCTCCCCCATCGAAGCTCTGACGCGGCGAAACAAACCCGTCACGCCACCGAAACACATCGGAATCGCAATCGAGAACGTATCGTAACGCAGCAGAAATCGAGCTGTCACGGCACCGCTTTAACATCAGCAAAAAGCCCGATGAAAGGAGGCGAGCGTGACCACACACGAGGATGCCTACCCCTATCCCGGCGAACAATGCACCCTCTCGGTCGACCGCTACCAGATCGAGATCATGGACCATCTGGACGAGCTTCCCGCCACGGGCGCCGTCATCTTCTGCACCTTCCCCAAGGTGCGCGATGGCGTTGGATATCCCGCGCGCGTTTTTGCCATCTGCCCCGCGGCATAAGTTCCCATGCATTTGTTCTTCTAAATTCAGCCTCCGGTGTACGCCACATGCCCCAGCGGCATACAATCCATCAGGCGCCCCATATGCGGGCGCCTTTTTGTGAGGAGATGATTCACATGCAGATCAACAAGGTCGCCTTTATCGGCAAGGGCGGCGTCGGCCTGCTCTACGGCAGTATGATTGCCAAGGCCCTCGGCAATGACGCCGTCGAATACGTCATGGATGACGCGCGTTTCGAGTGCCACGTGGGCGATGCGCTCACCGTCAACGGAAAGCCCTGCGCGCTCAAGTCCGTCCGCGCCAGCGAGGCAACGCCCGCCGATCTGGTCATTCTCACGGTCAAGACGACGGGGCTCAACCAAGCACTCAAGACTATGGAGCGCGTCGTGGGACCCAACACGCTCATCGCCTCGCTGTGCAACGGCATTACGAGCGAGCAAAAAATAGCCGAGCGCTTTGGCTGGAAGCACACCGTCCTGGGCATCTGCCAGGGCATGGACGCCGTATTCCTTAACGGCGCGCTCACCTTTACCAATGCGGGCGAGATTCGCTTTGGCGCGGCAGCAGGCACCGAGCCCGCAACCGTCACCGCCATCGATGAGCTCTACACGCGCTGCGGCATCGCCCATACCGTCGAGAGCGACATTGTGCACCGCATGTGGGCCAAACTCATGCTCAACGATGGCATCAACCAGACCTGCATGGCCTATGGCGGGACCTACGGGAGCGCCACGGAACAGGACTCCGAGCAGCGTCGCTGCTTTGTTTCCGCCATGCGCGAGACACTTGCGGTCGCCAACGCCGAAGGCGTTGAGCTTACCGAGGCAGACCTGACGCAGATGGTGCACCTCATCGAGGGAATCGACCCCGCCGGCATGCCCTCGATGGCGCAGGACCGCATCGCACAACGTAAAACCGAAGTCGAGGAGTTCGCGGGCACCATTTGCCGCCTGGCCGCCAAACACGATATCCAAGTGCCGCAAAACGATTGGCTCTACCAGAGGATTCGCGAAATAGAAAGCAGCTGGTAGCCTCGCCCGCACGGCGACGCGCGCAATGTAAGCAGACAGTCCTTCGCGAGGATCCCATCGCTCGCGAAGGACTGTCGCATTTAGGCCGAGGCTAAAACTGAGGCTCGTTTTGCGACTCCGGGACCTCGTCCTCGTCATCGCGGCAAAGCACCACGCCGGCGCTTCCCAACAGCGCCGCTGCAATCAAGGCGCTCACAACCACAGGAGCAGCACCCGTAGTGGACTGCAAGCCGGCAACTAACGCCGCCGTCGGACCAAGACATCCGATCAAAAGGGCAACGACGGCAATAGCGACATCTCGAGCGTTCATGGGATCACTTCCTCCACGAGAAAGACCTTGTTTCTCATGACTTAGTGTGCCCCGCGCCCATATGCCCAACGTAGTGCCACGGTAAGGGCTCTGTTAACCCAAATGCATATAAAAACGGGCGCCCCTACATTGCCCGAAAGCTCGGTAAAGACGCCCGTCCATCATGTGCAATCGATGCCGACAGATTACCAACCGGTGTAGTAATCGGTAGTTCCGGCTGCGCAACCCGAATCGTAGACCTTGCACTCGCCCTTAGAGCCCGTAAAGGTCGAGCCCTGGGACTTATCGCTCGCAGCCACCACGTAGTAGCCGTCGGAATCACGCCAAAAGCCCTCGGAATCCAGCGTCCACTCACCCGTGCGGTGGTGATACAACACGTTGCTGCTGTAATAGGTCTCGCGACGACCGTTGTAGTTATTGACACCGCTCGAGCGCGTCAGGCCCGAGCCGTTCGCGTAATACGCAGCAGACGCGTAAGACGAGCCGGAGCCGGCGTTGTAATACGAAGCCTGAACGGCCTCGGCAGCTTCTGCCTCGACGGCCGCAGCCTCGAGCGCCCCGCGCTTAGCATCCTCGAGCGTGGAGCGAAGCTCGTCGAGCTCGGCCGACTTCGCGTCGACCTCCTCCATCGTCAAAAGACTGCCCGCACCGTCGATACAACCCTGCAGTACAGCGCGCTCGTCATCGGTGGCATAGTCACCGTACATGTTCATGATGATCTGCGCGCGGACCTCTAGGGAATCGCGCTTGGCCCCCATCGAGGCGTTCCACTCCTGCATGGAGCCAAAGCCGTCGCTACGATAGTCGACGGGCTGCATCAGGGTCGCCTCGGACGGCGTGGATCCGACCGCGTCGGACAGTGTTGCCGCGTGGGCATCGGTTACGCCGGCACCCACTAAAAGCGCCACGGCAAGCGTGGCAGAAAGGGCGGCGGCCTTCGGTTTTCGTGAATCGATCCTCATGTAGCTGGAAACCTCCGTAGTGAGTTTTTGCTGCGTTTACGCTGCGTGTGATTCGATCGCGCTGCATAGTATCCCGAGTAAATCGCGACCTGCGGTTTTTCTCAAAAGGTGCACGTCATTTGCGTAAAACTCACATCCTCTCAACAGGAGTTTTCCACATCTCGATTGCATAAAGCATGCCAACAACCCTGTAATAGCGCCCTTCCTATGCAAAAAAGCGCCTGCGCAACCATTGTTCGCGCAGGCGCCTTGAGCAGGCATTTTATGCAGTTATACCTATCGAGTCGCAAGGGGCCCTTGCACAAGTCGCCTCACTCGTCCAGCGCGGCAAAGGCCTGCTTCAGATCCCAAATGATGTCCTCGGCGTTCTCGGTACCAATGGAAAGACGGATTGTAGAGGGCGTAATGTTCTGCTCGGCAAGCTCCTCGGCAGAGAGCTGGGAGTGCGTGGTGGTAGCCGGGTGCACGACGAGCGACTTGACGTCGGCTACGTTGGCGAGCAGCGAGAACACCTGCAGGTGGTCGATGAACTTCCAAGCAGCCTCCTGGCCGCCCTTGATCTCGAAGGTGAAGATCGAGGCGCCGCCACGGGGGAAATACTTCTGGTACAGCTCATGGTCGGGGTGCTCGGGCAGGCTCGGGTGGTTTACCTTGGCAACATGGCCGTCACCGATCAGGAACTCAACGACCTTCTTGGTGTTCTCGACATGGCGGTCAACGCGCAGCGACAGGGTCTCGGTGCCCTGGAGCAGGACCCAGGCGTTAAACGGGCTAATGCAGGCGCCCTCGTCACGCAGCAAGATAGCACGGACATAGGTCGCGAAGGCAGCGCGGCCGGCGGCCTCGGTAAACGAGACGCCATGGTAGGAGGGATTGGGCTCGGAGATCTGCGCATACTTGCCGCTCGCCTTCCAGTCAAAGTTGCCGCCATCGATAATCACGCCGCCCAACGAGGTGCCGTGGCCGCCAATAAACTTAGTTGCAGAGTGAACGACGATGTTGGCGCCGTGCTCCAGCGGACGGAACAGATACGGGGTGCCGAAGGTGTTATCGACAACAACCGGAAGACCATGCTTCTTAGCGACCTCGGAGATAGCGTCGATGTTGGGGATATCGGAGTTGGGGTTACCGAGCGTCTCGAGGTAAATGACCGTGGTGTTGTCCCTGATGGCACCCTCGACCTCGTCCAGGTTGTGGGCATCGACGAAGGTGGTCTCGACACCAAACTGGGAGAGCGTGTGCTCCAGCAGGTTGTAGGAACCGCCGTAGATGGTCTTTTGGGCCACCACATGGTCGCCGGCCTGAGCGAGGGCCTGCAGGGTATAGGTGATGGCGGCGGCGCCAGAGGCGACGGCGAGGCCGGCAACGCCGCCCTCGAGCGCGGCAATGCGATCCTCAAAGACGCCCTGGGTGGAGTTGGTCAGACGACCGTAGATATTCCCGGCGTCGGCAAGGCCAAAGCGGTCAGCAGCGTGCTGGGAGTTGCGGAACACATAGCTCGTGGTCTGGTAGATAGGCACAGCGCGGGAATCGGATGCGGGGTCGGCGCTCTCCTGGCCAACGTGCAGCTGCAGGGTGTCGAAGCCAAAGGTGTGCTCGGGGTTGTTGATAAACTGGCTCATGATGATCTCCTTGATCAAACAAAAGTAATAAGAGTAAGAGAAGTAAGCCCCTGTCTCCTGATCACGCCGACGGGCGCAAGCAGGAGCCCGGCATTCGTCTTAGTAAGCAGTTCATATGCGGCCCTCCTTTTGACATCCCGTTCTCGTGGTCGGATTAATTACCTACCTCCTTTGTGTGTTTTGAATAGTACGAGCATTGTTTCGCGCGGTCAATCACTTAAAAGCGCTAACCTGTTATCGGTTTTTTAGATAGCTATCGAAAGGACGGGTGCCGATGACCCTCCAGCAGCTTCGTTTTCTTATCGCCGTGGCAGAATCCGGCTCAATTAACGCCGCAGCTCAGCGCCTCTATACCGCGCAATCCAATATCTCCAACGCCGTCAAAAGCCTAGAGCAGGAGCTCCGTCTGGAAATCTTTACGCGCTCCAGCCGCGGCGTCACACTCACCAACGACGGCACCGAGCTTTTAGGCTATGCGCGCCAGGTCGTAGAGCAGGCCGATATGCTCGAGGCCCGCTACGAGGACGGCGGCACACCCCAGGCACGCCTTGCCGTCTCGGCCCAGCACTACGCTTTTTCGGTCGAGGCCTTTGTCAACGTCGTCGAGCGCTGCCGCGACAGTAAGTTCGAGTTCATCATGCGCGAGACCACCACGTCACAGATCATCGACGACGTCCGCGCATTTCGCAGCGATATCGGCATTCTGTATCTGGATGACTTTAACGCCCGCGTCCTGCAGAAGGCCTTCGCCGACGCCCGCGCAAGCTTCCATCCCCTCTTCGATGCAACGGTCCACGTCTTCGTTAGCGAGCGCCATCCGCTCGCACGCCGCCCCCAGCTATCGCTTGCCGACCTTACGCCCTATACGCGCTACAGCTTTGAGCAGGGGACCTCGAACTCCTTCTATTACGCCGAGGAGCCGTTTAGCCATATCCCCTGCGACCGCAACATCCGCGTTTCCGACCGTGGCACGCTCACCAATCTGCTCATCACGTCGAACGGTTACACTTTGTCGACCGGTGTCCTCTCCAATGAAATGCAATGGGGCATGGCATCGATCCCGTTGGCAGACGCTCCAACGATGCGCGTGGGCTACATCATGCACGATGAGCGCAAGCCCTCTCCCCTGCTGCGGCAATACCTCGACGAACTCGATCGCATCATCCACGAAAACCAACCATTTGGGGACGGGATAGAAATGGCAGATTTAAAAGCCCTCTAGCTCTTGACAATTCAGGTCGCCCATCTTTCTTGGCGACAACGTCTCCACCATCCTTGTGGAGCGGCACGCCTCGCATAAAACAGGATGGACCGGGCGCTACAATAGACAGCCGCAAGAGAGGAACTCGACGAAAGGAAGTCTGTGAAGGTCATCATCTATACCGACGGCTCGGCTCGATCCAATCCGGGACGCGGTGGCTACGGCGCCGTGCTCAAATACACCAACCCCGCCGGCAAGACCTTCACCTCCGAGCTTTCGCGTGGCTACGCCAAGACCACCAACAACCGCATGGAGCTCATGGCGGTCATCGTGGCGCTCGAGGCGCTCAACCGTCCCTGCGAGGTCGAGGTCCACTCCGACTCGCAGTACGTCGTCAACGCCTTTAACAAGCACTGGATCGACGGCTGGAAAAAGCGCGGGTGGAAAACTGCCAACAAGCAGCCCGTTAAGAACCGCGACCTGTGGGAGCGCCTGCTTGCCGCAAAGAGCAAGCATAAGGTGGAGTTCATCTGGGTTAAGGGGCATGCCGGCCACGAGCTCAACGAGCGCTGCGACGAGCTCGCCACCACCGCGGCCGATGGAGCCAACCTCGATATCGACACCGGCTTTAACGAGAGCGACCTGTAATAGCGTTTTCGCGCAGCTTTATATCCCCACGCGCTACACTCATCCTGTAGACCAAAACAACGCAAGGGGGACGTATGCTGCGCATCGCGACCATCGGCACATCCATGATCACCGACGACTTTATCCAGGTCGTCAATGCCAACGACCAGGCTGTATTCGTAGGCACGCTCTCGCGCAACGCCGAGCGCGGCGCCGCCTTTACTGCCGAGCACGGCGGCGAGCGAAACTTTACTTCACTTGATGAGCTTGCAGCAGCCGCCGACGTCGACGCCGTCTATATCGGCAGCCCAAACGCACTTCACTACGAGCAGGCCCTTGCCTGCATCGCCAGCGGCAAGCACGTCATCGTCGAGAAGCCCTTCTGCGCCACCGAGGCGCAGGCGCTGGAAGTCTTCCGCGCCGCCGAGGCGGCGGGCGTCGTAGCCCTCGAGGCCATGCGCCCGCTCCATGACCCCGCTTTCCACGCCATCGAGGACGCCCTGGGCGAGATTGCGCCCATTCGTCGCGCCTCACTGCGCTTTGGCAAGTATTCTTCACGCTACAACGAGGTTCTCGCGGGACGCGCCACCAACATCTTCGACTGCCACATGGCCTCGGGCTCCCTCATGGATATTGGCGTCTATACCGTCGAGCCCATGGTCGAGATCTTCGGCATGCCCTCCAGCCTTACGAGCATGGCTACTCTGCTCGACCCCACCACGCAGGAGCTCACCCATGGCCCCATCGATGGCTGCGGTTCCATCCTCGCCAGCTACGGCGGTGGCCGTATCTCCGTCGAGCTCGCGCACTCCAAAATTACGAATGACCTACTGCCCTCGCAGATCGAAGGCGAGCGTGGCACTATCCAGATTGACCATCTGTCCACGCCCCGCAACGTCCGCATCGACTATCGCGGCGATGTCGTACGCGGCTCGGCGACCGAGGCGCCGCGCGAACAGAGCGACAACGGCCGCGTGCTCGACCTGCCCAAATCGAGCAACACCATGGAATACGAACTCGCAGACTTTATCACCGCCATCGGCGGCATCGATAACGTCAAGGAAGAGATTTGGGAGACCCCGGCGGGACGTCACGAGCTTGGCCACTATCGCGATGTCACGCTTGTCTCGCTGCGCATCATGGATGCCGTGCGCCAACAGGCCGGCATTACCTTCCCCGCCGATTCTGTCAAGCAGGCCTAGCGATGGGTATTTTCGACAAGCTTTTCTCGGGCGTCGCCGGCGGCAGCCGCGAGCCCCAAAAGCCCTCTGGCATCGAGCTCGAGCTGCGCCGCAGGCTTACTGTGCTCGCAAGCGACGAGGCCACTCAAGACACTCCCCTGCGCTATTTCCTGCGCTGGGAGGGGCAAGTCCAAGGCGTTGGCTTTCGCTTTACCAACACCAACCTCGCGCAGGCACGCGCACTCACCGGCTGGGTGCGTAACATGGAAGACGGCTCAGTCGAGATGGAGATACAGGGAGCTCCGGCAAACATCCTATCTCATCTCGAGGCGCTTCATGCCTCCTACGAGCGCATGGGAACGCGTTTTCGCCTCGTAGACGCCCAGCTCCGAGCCTCACTTGCCAATGAAGACGGTTTCACTCCTCATTATTAGTATTGTGTGCTAAATACGGTATCATTTACCTACGACCGTTAATAGAAAAGAGGCGAGGCGCATGGCGGTGCAAAGAAGGAATACCAGGCAGCGAAAGCTGGTTCTTGACGCCGTGCGCCAAAGCTATAACCATCCCACCGCCGATGAGATCTACAACGTCGTGCGCGCGCAGGATGACAAAATCAGCCGCGGTACGGTCTACCGCAACCTCAATCTCTTGGCCGATGCCGGGGAGATTCTCTCGATTAAAACGCCGGGCGGCAGCCGCTTCGATCGTGCCATCGAGCCGCATGCGCATATCATCTGCACCTCGTGTGGCCGCGTCATCGATGTGCCGCTCCCCTTCAATACCCAGCTCGACGCCAGGGCATCCGAACAAATCGGATGGAGCGTCAGCTCGCACTACACCATCTTCGAGGGCCTCTGCCCCAACTGTAGGTAGATTTTGGGACATGCCTTAAAAACAACTTTTTCACCGATTGCGGCAAAAGAAAGATTTCCAGGCATGTCCAAAATGTCTACTCAGCAAGTAGGCGACGCAGCTCTTCTTCGACCGTGCGCACGTAACGGACGCGGTCGTTGATACCGCGCATACTGGGATTGCAGCTCTCCATCAGATAGGGATGGCCCACCACGTTGAGCATGTCGCGGTCGTTTTCATTATCGCCAAACGCCATCATTTCGTTAGGTGAGATCCCCAGCGCACGACCATAATCGGCAAGCGCGGACCCCTTGCCCGAATCAAAGCCGATAAAGTCGGTCCATTCGGTTCCCGACGTCATCACATCGACCCGGTCGCCAAAGCGACGGACGAAATACTCCAGCGCCGCCGGCTGCTCTGTCTCGGGCGTTTGAAACGCGATCTTAATGACGTCCTCGTCGATGTCCTCGGGACGGTCGACCACCGCCACATCGCAATGGACCTCGTAGCGCAAATGGTCGACGAATGCATCGTTGCCACTTATGGTGTAGAGGTGCCCCTCGCAGGAAAGGGTCACGTCGGCATGGGGATACGCAACCACGGCATTCGCGATATCCATAGCAAGGTTACGCTCCATGGAACGCTTGACAACGGCACGCCCCTCGCTCATCACGAGGGCTCCGTTTTCGCATACATAGGCGAGCTCATCGGCCACCGGGGCAAACAGATAGCGCAAGCTCGCATATTGACGGCCGCTCGCCGGCATAAACACGATGCCACGACGATGCAGCTCATCGATGAGCTCAAAGGCCTCGGAACGCGGCTCGCACTCCCCCGGATGCAGCAACGTGCCGTCCAAATCGCATGCAATCAGCTTGATTCCCTCAAGACCCATATGCTTTCCCCCACAGCACCTCATCAACAGCAAGACGGACTTTGAATAGCTGCCTCTCAAAGTCCGTCTTGCTCATACGCACGTTAACCGCGCGCCTTTTTCACGATCGTAAAGTCGGGAGCCATACTCACGACGACCTCCGCCGCACTCGACGCAAAGCGCCGGTCCGTATCGAGTTCACGGGTAACCACCGAGAGCATAACGCCCTCGACACCCCGGAGCATGCGGTCCAAAACAGGCTGTACCGGCGTATACATGCGTACGGTATGCTCGTCCGAATCGCCTCGGAAAAGCGGCGCGTGCATATTGCCGATCTCCCAGCACGCATGCGCGAGCGCAATCGGATCCATGCGGTCGACTTCGACCAAATAGACCTCGGCGCTGCGCAGGCGCACGACAACCGCCACGGGCACCATGCCCGAACGGTCGATGGCGAGCACGTCGCCGTCGGCAAGACGACTGCCGTCGGCAGCATCTAGCCGAACATCGACCGTGCGCCCCAGCTCCGTCACGCCCGCAAACGCGCATACATCAGCCTGGTCCCAATCGAGCAGCAGCTCGTCAACTTCAAAGATGCCACCCAGCTCCCGACGAAGCAGGAGTTCATAGGACGGATCGTTGAGATTTCCCAAGCATGTCGTCGAAACCAAGCGTTCAGGCATACTCTAATCCTCGACCTCGACGAGCTCGATATCAAAGTTGAGATCCTTGCCGGCCAGCTCGTGGTTAGCATCGAGCGTCACGGCCTCGGGCGTCACATCGATGACAACGGCAGGGACAGGCATGCCGCTCGGCGTGGACAGGAAGAGCTTCATGCCCTTCTCGATCTGCTCGATGTTGGGAACCTGCTCGGCCGGGAAGGTGATAACCATCTCGGGATTGTGCTCGCCGTAGGCATCGGCAGCAGGAATGTGCACGGTCTTCTTCTCGCCCACCTGCATGTCGACAACGGCGGCATCGAAGCCCTTGATCATCTGACCGGCACCGCAGGTGAACTCCAGCGGCTCGCCGCGATCGTAGGAGCTATCGAACTGCGTGCCGTCGTCGAGCGTGCCGCGATAATGAGTCTTGACCTTCTTGCCCTGGTTGGACATGGAAACCTCCGTGATAAGGGCGGCACACAACGCGGGCCGCCATGAACGTATGGCGCTAACTATACCCTAGTCATACAATTCGAAGACAGTTTGCAAAGAAACGCTGCAACCGGAGGAACCATGGCATATCCCGTATTTGACTTGCACTGCGACACCGCCGACCGCATCGGCTGGGCCACGCTCGATCTCGACCTGCGCTTTACCGCCGGCACCGACGGTTATTTCCCCGGCGACGAGACGCATCCGCAAGATTTCGACCTCATCGAGGGCAATGCCTGCGCCATCTCGCTCGCAAAGATCGGCAACACGCCGTGGGCACAGTGCTTCGCCACGTTTATCCCCGACGAGATTCCCACCGCCCACGCCGCGCGCTTCCAGGCGCAGATCATGGCGCATATGAGCGGCCAGGCAATGCTCAACCACGACCGCATGGTCAACGTGCGCAGCGCCGCGGACATTCGCCCCGCGCTCAAGGACGGCAAGGTCGCCTGCATCCACACCATCGAAAACGCCACGTTCTTTGCCGAGGACCCCGCACTGATCGAGGTGCTCAAGAGTTTGGGCGTACTCATGTCATCACTCAGCTGGAACGCGCAGGGGCCGCTCGCGAGCGGACACGATACCCACGCCGGCCTCACCGCCGCCGGCATCGAGGCACTTACGCAGATGGAGCACGCCGGCATGGTGCTTGACGTCTCCCATCTCAACGATGAGTGCTTTGACGAGGTCGCCGTCCGCGCCACGCGTCCCTTCGTCGCCAGTCACTCCAACTCCCGTGCGGTTTGCGGCGCCAAACGCAATCTTACCGACGACCAGTTCCGCACCATTCGCGACATGGGTGGCATCGTCGGCCTCAACTACTGCAGCGAGTTCCTTTCCAACGACGCAACCGACAAGACCGCCGCAGACGTCACCTTCGATCAGCTGGCGGCACATATCGAGCACTGGCTCGACCTGGGCGGCGAGGACGTCATCGCGCTCGGCGGCGACTGGGACGGCGCCACGGTGCCCGCTTTCCTCTCCGATGCCAGCAAGATGCCCGAGTTCCAGAACATGCTCTCCAAGCATTTTGGCAAGACCGTGATGCAAAAGCTCTGCAGCGACAACGCGCTTGCCTTCTTTGAGCGTTATTAATTTCACATCCCTTGAGCGGGCCGGCATGCCGAACGGTCGACATGCCGGCCCGTCCCCAATCTGAAGGACCGCTTTTGACGCAGCAGTTTACGATTTCCGTATCCCGACCGGATGGGATGCCCATCCCCGTCGTCGTTACCAAAAAGCGTGTCAAGAACTTCAACCTACGCGTCACATCGAGCGGTGAGGTCCACGCCAGTGCGCCGCTCGGTGCCACCCGCGAGCGTATCGAAGCATTTGTGAAGCGCAACAGCGCCTGGATTATCAGCCGACTTGCCCAGCGCGAGCAACGTCAGGCGACGGAGCGAGAGCCGCTCAGCCCCTCGTCCATCATTGCGCTTTGGGGCAAGCCCATCACGGTACAAGATGCGCTCGATCACAACTTTGCATCACCCGCACCGCGACCCAAACAGGCCACCTTCGCAAGTTTTATGGGTACCGACGAGCCAAGTGGGCGCGCGCAGGCAAAGCAGCGCACGGCCCTCGACGGCCTAACGCCCGATGAGCTCCAAGCCCGCATCGACCAGCTCTATACATCCGAGGTCACCACGGCGCTGCGCGATATGGTGCGCACATACGAAATCGCAATGGGTGTCGTCGCTTCCCGCGCTTCCGTGCGCAGCATGAAAACGCGCTGGGGCTCGTGTACGCCCAAAACCGGTGCCATTCGCATCGCACGCGAGCTTGCCGCCTACCCCGTCGAGTGCCTTGACATGGTTGTCGCCCACGAGCTCGTCCACTTGCTCGAGCCAAGCCACAATCAGCGGTTTCACGCCCTGCTCGACACGTACTGCCCCAACAATAGAGCTCTGTCGCAGCGGCTCAAGCAGCCACCCATAGAGACGTATTAGAACCGGTTAGCGCACGCGCTCGATCTCGACACCGCAGCTTGCCAGGGGAAGACCGACGGGCGCCCAAGGCTTATCGAGCTTAACACGCACGCCGAGCAGCAGAGGGTAACGACGTAGCAGCATCTGGGCCACGCCCTCGGCTGCGGCCTCGATGAGCTTAAACGTATGCTCGCGCAGATAGCCATCGACATCGTGGCACACTGAGCCGTAGTCAATCGAGGCATCCAGGTTATCGTGCTCCCCTGCTGCACGCAGGTCGGCATAGAGCACCAAGGACACGATGAACTTCTGACCCAGGGCGTTCTCCTCGGGATACACGCCGTGGTTGGCAAAGACCTCAAGACCTTCAACGGTGATGCGATCGGCATGGCGCAGATCGTCATAGCTCACGTGGGGCACCGCCGTTGCGGTGGATATTTCGCCCCTTCCACGGCGGGCGAGCTCGGCGCCTTCAGTCTTGGTTGCATTCTCGGGCAGTTTCTTGTTGGTCATCGCGATCGTCTCCTTCGTTTAGAACCCCGACCGCGCAAACCAACTACACGCGAATCGACAGGTTCTTTTTATCATCGCTCCAGTTGCAGGCATTGCGCGCGGGGCATGCAAAGCAGGCGCGCGACGCTTTGTCAGCTGCATAGAGCAGACGCTCAAGCGGTTGGCTGTTCACGCGCAGCTTTCTATGGCCTAAAATGGCCGTCTTAATGGCCGCGGCATCGGCCGGATCAAATGCCACGTCATCGGGCATGCCGCCAAGAATCGCATCAGCGACGCGCTCGCTTGCAACATCATGGGATATACCCGATTCATACTGTTCATCTTTGCCGATATCGTGAAGAAGTGCCGTGGCGTAGATGACCTCGCGGTCAAATTCGAGCTGTTCCTCAAGATTCTTAATCCACATAATGCGCGCGACATCCAGCAGATGGTCAATACCGTGGCGGCAAAAGATGCGCCCCGATTCCAACTGTGCAATGTTGCCCAGGTGCCGCCGGAACAGCCCGTTGGCACAAATGTAATCAATGCGAGGCATGGCGCCAAAGGGAGTCAGGCCCGAAGCCATAAAACCGCGACGCGGCGTCCCCTCATCGGTCTTCGATGTAAAGTCGTTGACGACTCTCATGGTTAGCGGCCCAGCATCCTAAAGAATCGCTCCTCGAGCGCGGGATCGGTCTCAAAGACACCGCGACGAGCAAGCGTTACGGTCTTGGTACCGGGCTTTTGCACGCCGCGCATGGTCATGCACATATGCTCGGCTTCCATCAGCACGATCGCCCCTTGGGGAGCAAGATATTCCATGAGGGCATCGGCAACCTGCGCGCACAGCTGCTCCTGCAGCTGCAGACGACGGGCATAGACCTCAACCGTGCGAGCAAGCTTAGACAGACCCGCCACGCGACCGTTAGGGATATAGCCGATCGCAGCCTTGCCATAAAACGGCAGCAGATGGTGCTCGCACAGCGAGTAAAACGTAATATCGCGCTCGATAACCAAATCGTTCGAAGCGACGGCAAAGGTTTTGGACAGGTGCTCCTCGGCACTCCGGCCCATACCGCCGGCAATCTCGCCATACATACGGGCGACGCGTGCCGGGGTCTCCAGCAGGCCCTCACGAGTTGGGTCCTCGCCTATACCTTCAAGCAGCAGCTTAATAGCAGTCTCGACTTTTTCCTGATCGACCATCTGGGCCTCACTTTTTTCGATTTCGCGTTCGCGCTATGGTACCACGCTGGCACGCAACCTCTTCCAGCTACATAGTATGGGTCGAATAGACCGGATCGTCCCGCCAAAGCTCCACAGCGTCGCAAAGCGCAACGCCCTCGCGCGCAGCACGAGCGCGCGTGGCGTTCATGTCGATCACGCGCTGATTGCTCGAGCCCCTAAAGCGCAACGAGATATCGTACAGATCTTGAACGAACGGACCGTCTACCAGCATGTCGAGGCAAGCAAGGATACGGTCCGTCACGTCGGTATGGTGACGGCCGCCCGGCATTAGTTCCTCGAGCACATCACCGGTAAAGCACCAAATGGTCTTCCCAGACTCCACAGGATAGGTCGCACGCACGCGTTCGATAAAATCAACGAGCCCCGCCTGGTTCTCGGGTTCCATAGGCTCCCCGCCCAGAATCGTCAGGCCATCAATAAAGGGATGATCAAGACTATCGATGATTTTGTCCTCGACGGCACGATCGAACGGTTCACCCGCGGCAAAGTCCCACGCGACGGAGTTAAAACAATTCTTGCACCCACGACGGCACCCACTCACAAACAGAGAAGTACGAACGCCTTCTCCATCAGCAATGTCGAAATACTTAATGTTCGCGTAGTTCATAGGTAACCTTCCTGGGGGTCTGGAGCATATCATCCCGTCCTCAAACATTCTCGGCCTTCGGCCTGCGAAACTGCGGGCGGGACGATATGCTCCAGACCCCTCGCGAGCGACACTCGGTGAACGAAGCGAACATCGAGTATGGGGTTCGAGGCCCAATAAAAACTGGGTTGTGGCTCAACCGCCATCGCAAGTAAATCGCAGCTGCAGCTCGAATTATTACCGCTAAGAACTTCGAGGAGTGAGCAGACCGCATACTGCATCTCAGCTACATCAACTTGGCTGCCCCGTAGCGAGGCCCCGGACCTTTGCTCGATATGAGCTCCGCACGAACAGGAGGCGCCAGTGGCGCCTCCGTCGTGAGCCAGGACTGTCCGAAATAGCGAGTAAAGGTCCGGGGCCTCGCTACGGGGCAGCCTGGGGTGGTTATTAGAGATGCAGCACGCGGTCGCGGATCTCCTCGGTTCGACCCTGGTTCCAGAACTGGGTACCGATGTAGCCGCACGTGCGACGGGCGACATTCATCTTCTCCTGGTCACGATTGCCGCAATTGGGGCACTCCCACACCAGTTTGCCATCGTCCTCGACAATGCGAATCTCGCCGTCATAGCCGCACACCTGGCAGTAATCGCTCTTGGTGTTGAGCTCGGCGTACATGATGTTGTCGTAGATGTACTGCATTACGCGAATGACCGCCTTGAGGTTGTCCTGCATGTTGGGAACCTCAACGTAGGAGATAGCACCGCCCGGCGAAAGCTGCTGGAACATGCCCTCAAACTTAAGCTTGTCGAAGGCATCGATCTCCTCGGACACGTGGACGTGATAGCTGTTAGTAATGTAGCCCTTGTCCGTCACGCCCGGGATAATGCCGAAACGGCGCTGCAGGCACTTGGCGAACTTGTAGGTCGTCGACTCAAGCGGGGTGCCGTACAGCGAGAAGTCGATATCGCTTTCGGCCTTCCACTCGGCGCACTTGTCGTTCATGTGCTGCATGACGGCCATGGCAAACGGCGTGCCCTCCTTCTCGGTGTGGCTGTGGCCCGTCATGTACTTGACGCACTCGTACAGACCGGCGTAACCCAGGCTAATGGTGGAATAACCGCCCACGAGCAGCTTGTCGATCGTCTCGCCCTTCTTAAGGCGCGCCAAGGCACCGTACTGCCAAAGAATCGGCGCAGCATCCGAAAGCGTGCCCATCAGGCGCTCATGACGGCACAGCAGGGCACGGTGGCACAGCTCAAGGCGCTCATCGAAGATCTTCCAGAACTTGTCCATGTCCTGATGCGAGCTCAGCGCAACATCGGGCAGGTTGATGGTCACAACACCCTGGTTAAAGCGACCATAGTACTTAGGCTTGGTCGGGTCATAGTTCAGAGCGTTGGCGACATTGTTAAAGCCGTTGCCCGAACGGTCGGGCGTCAGGAAACTGCGGCAACCCATGCAGGTATAGCAATCGCCGTTGCCGGCGGTCTCGCCCTTAGACAGCTTGAGCTCGCGCATCTTCTTCTCGGAGATGTAGTCGGGCACCATGCGCTTGGCGGTGCACTTGGCGGCGAGCTTGGTCAGATAGAAGTACGGCGAATCCTCGCGGATGTTATCGTCCTCGAGCACGTAGATGAGCTTGGGAAACGCCGGGGTGATCCACACGCCGGCTTCGTTCTTAACGCCCTCATAGCGTTGACGAAGCGTCTCCTCCACAATCATGGCAAGGTCGTGCTTCTCCTGGGGCGTACGGGCCTCATTGAGATACATAAAGACCGTCACGAACGGCGCCTGGCCATTCGTGGTCATAAGGGTCACGACCTGATACTGAATCGTCTGGACGCCGCGACGAATCTCATCGCGCAGGCGTTCCTCAACGACCTCGCGAACCTTCTCGGCAGATGCCGAAACACCGAGCTCCTCAAGCTCGCGAGCAACCTCGCCGCGAATCTTTTGACGGCTCACCTCAACGAACGGGGCGAGATGGGTCAGCGAAATAGACTGACCGCCGTACTGGGAGGAAGCAACCTGGGCGATAATCTGCGTCGCGATGTTGCAGGCGGTCGAGAAGCTGTGCGGCTTCTCGATCAGCGTGCCCGAGATAACGGTGCCGTTCTGGAGCATGTCCTCCAGGTTCACCAGATCGCAGTTGTGCATGTGCTGGGCAAAGTAATCCGAATCGTGGAAATGGATCAGACCCTCATTATGGGCATCCACGATCTCCTGGGGCAGCAGCACGCGTTGGGTCAGGTCCTTGGAAATCTCGCCGGCCATATAGTCGCGCTGAACGGAATTGACGGTCGGATTCTTATTGGAGTTCTCCTGCTTAACCTCTTCGTTATTGCACTCGATCAGCGACAGGATCTTGTCGTCGGTCGTGTTCTTTTGGCGCTTCAGGCTCTGAACATAACGATAGATGATGTAGCGGCGAGCGACCTCGTAGCAGTCGAGACGCATGATCTCGTCCTCGACCAGATCCTGGATCTCCTCGACCGATACGGTATGGCCAGCCTTCTCACATGCCTCGGCGACGTTTTGCGCCGCGTAGATCACCTGGCGGTCGGTAAGACGAGAGCCCTCCTCGACCTCCAAGTTGGCGGCGCGAATCGCATTGACGATCTTATCGATGTCAAAGGCAACCTCGGTGCCGCTGCGCTTGATGATCTTCATCCTCTTGCCTCTTTCGCGTCGTAATCCCATTGCGCTTCAGAGCCAAACGATGCCTGGCAGGGCTTGTCCCTGTCTTGCGGCGCCGTCGCGCAATCTGTGTTCTCGATAAACCATAGGTCCTCATGCGGACAATCCTCGCGGCCGATCAAGCGGCTCAAAGGCGTGTCCAAATGGGACGAACAAGGTCTTCGTTCTCTGTCCGCCATCTATCATACGACAAAGACGCCTCTATATCCTGTATTCTTTTTTTAGGTCAAACACAACATATAGTGTTTCAGCAGGTCAAAGCAATTGGTCATTTTACAGACACATTAATTATGAGGGTTTCTTGGCAAGTCGGTAAAACGTTACCAACGCGGCTACCTGCAAGGCAGTTATAAAACCCCCTAGTCAAGCCGCCGACAAATCCTACCAAAACCAAGCCGCTCACGCGAAAAGAATCCAAAAGATTATGCTTGACCAACATGTTGCGGTCGAATGCCGGCGGACGGAGCGACGGGGCTGCAAACGCTCGGAAGACTACAGCCCCGGCACCCCGTCCGCCGGCATTCGATAGGCGAGGAGCTATTAGTTCTCTTCGCGAGCTATCATGCGGCCGAGAGCCGCTGTAAAGGGATCGAGCAGCACGCCGGCGATAACCACAAAAGCCCACCCCTTTGTGACAAGGCCCGCCCAGCGCGCGAAGAACGTACGGCCTTCAATCGTTCCGAATCCTCCCTGGAAGGCAATCTCGCCAAAACCGATCACCATAAAAGATTGCACGGGGGTCAACCATGGAAACGCGGGCGACGTGCACGGTTATGATCAAAATAATCATCTCCCACGAGACCAAGAGGCCAATAACGACAAATTATGCTGGGCAGCAAATGCAACGTGAAAAAGCGACCAAAGTCGATAATTTGACGGCATATTATGTGTGTTTATAACAAAACAGTCCAGAAGCAAAGCCTCTGGACTGCGAACATTTGGTGGGCGTTACAAGATTTGAACTTGTGACCTCTTCCGTGTCAGGGAAGCGCTCTCCCCCTGAGCTAAACGCCCAAATGGAGCGGACAACGGGGCTCGAACCCGCGACCCCAACCTTGGCAAGGTTGTGCTCTACCAACTGAGCCATGTCCGCTTACGGGGATTAATCTTACGTGATGCCCGCATCCTATGCAAGAACTTTTTTTGAAAAGTTTTGCGACGCCCTCGCGAACCTCACGAAGACATCAGCCACCTCAAAAAGGCCGAGCTCCTCACCCTGATACACGTATGCCGAGCCCGGAAGCGCCAGCTCAAGCAAAAGGGCCGCCCGCGCGCGGTGCTCGCCGAGTTCACGGTCCTCGTCATAAGACGACCCGTCGCGTAAGAGCCAGTCGGGCGCAATCTGGCGGTAGCGCGTCGCCTTGATTTGCGGCAGGGCATAGCGCGTCGCCACGCGCGATAGATCTCGTGGACCTCGTTGCGGTCTCACAGCGGATGGATGCCGTCGTCAACCATGTCATCGCCCTCGGCGAGATGCCACCGGTCGAGGTCATCGCGGTCGAGGTCCTTGGCGAGACCGTGCGCCACATCAATGCGAAAGCCATCGACGCCTCGATCGCTCCAAAACGTCAGGACGTCGCAAAAGAACGCATGAACCTCGGGGCATGACCAGTCAAAGTCCGGCTGCTCGGGCGTAAACATATGCAGATACCACTGACCGTCCGCAACACGCGTCCAGGCGGGGCCGCCAAAGTTGGCATTCCAATTGGTGGGAGGCAGCTCGCCATGTTCGCCGCGACCATCGCGGAAGATATAACGGGCGCGCTCGGGCGATCCAGGGCCGGCGGCAAGAGCGGCTTTGAACCAGGGGTGCTGGTTGGTGAATGATTGGGCACGATGTCGACGATGACCTTGATGCCGCGCGCGTGCGCCGCAGCGACCATGTCATCGAAGTCGTCAAGCGAGCCGAGACGTGGGTCGACATCGCAGTAGTCCGCCACATCATAGCCACCATCGACAAGAGGCGATGGGTAAAACGGGCTCAACCAGATGGCCTCGATGCCCAGCCGCTCAAGATAGTCCATCTGCTGGGTAATGCCCACGATGATACGCCCAAAGCTGATATTCGCGGCAAACAGCGCCACAGCCACGCCCCAAGACGCTCGTTCCCTCTCGGCTTCGAGCCTCCCGGGACGAATCGACCGATTAGTGAAAAGAACGGAAAACCCACTCCCCCGGCCACGACAGACACTATGACCCAATCCGAGGGCACTAAAAAGATAGGAGCCCCCGCTCGTGACCGCGGGTCGGGGCTGCGACAATGATGTTGAAGTGCCATAGGCGCAGCCGCGCCGC